>NZ_JBJGYW010000005.1:0-209305 GCF_054050215.1 Geodermatophilus sp. SYSU D01186
ACCGGACCCCGCGGGGTCCGGTCCCCTCCCCTCGGTGCTGATCGCCAGACAGGGGCCGGACCGGGCCGTCAGTCAGGGAGCCGCTGGCTCCCCGGGCGCGGCAGGCCGGGTGGCGCGGTACAGCTGCAGGGCCATCTGCATCTCCAGGGCCCCCTGCGGTTCCCGCCAGCCGGCACCGCCGAGCACCCGGTCGACCCGCTCCAGCCGCTGGTAGACGGTGTTGACGTGCACCTGCAGCCGGCGCGCCGCCTCCGGCGGGCTCTGCCCGCAGGCGAAGTAGGCCTCCACGGTGTCGAACAGCGCCGCCGAGTGCTGGGTGTCGTAGGCGGTCAGCGGCCCGAGCACGCGGTCGACGACCCGCTGCACCCGCCCGGGTGTCGCGCCCTCCAGCAGCTGGCCGACGATGCCCAGCTCCTGCAGCGTCGCCCCGTCCCCCTCCCGCCCGAGGGCGAGCAGGAGCCGGTGCCCCCGGGCCGCCTCCCGGTGCAGGGCGCGCAGGTCGGTCGCCGTCGCCGCCTGCCCGGAGGCGCCCGCGGTGACCGGGGCGCCCACGGATCTGCCGAGCTCGGCGGCGACCGTCCGCGCCGCCGCCCCGCCGTCCGTGCCCGGCAGGAGGACGACCACCGACCCGCTGTGCTCGCTGGCCAGGCCGCTCGACCGCGCGGCCAGGTCGGCCGCGGCGGCCAGCAGCGCCGACAGCGGCACGTCGGTGGCCGAGCAGACCACCAGCGTCTGCGGCTCTCCCGGGCGCAGCACGCCGAGCCGCTCGGCGCGCCGGCGCACGACGTCCCGGTCCGGGGTCCCGTCGGCGAGCAGGTCGTCGAGGAGCTCGGCGCGCAGCTCCTCCTCCAGGAGCGCAGTCTGTCGCTCCATGAGGACCAGCAGGGCGGCGGTCTGCGCCGCGCGCTCCAGCGTCCGCGTCTCCGCCTCGGTGAGCGGGGTGACGCGGGTCAGACGCAGGCTGCCGAAGACCTCCTTGCCGGCCCGCACCCGGACGACCGCCGCCGCGGCCGGGCCGGCGTCGTCCCCGGCCGGGCCGTCCGCCGCGGCCAGCAGCCGGTCGTCGGTGTCCACGAGCTCGACGGCACCGTCCAGGATGCGGGCGACCGTCTCGGCGAACTGGCCGAGGTCGGCGCGGCTGAGGGCCAGCGGCATCAGCTGCTCGTGGGCCTCGCTGGCCCGCTCCAGCACGTGCCGCTGCGCGGACAGGCGGGCGTTGGCCTCGCGCAGCTCCTCGGTGGAGGCCCGCACGCCGGCGAACAGGCGGGCGTTCTCGATGACCACCGAGGCGTGGTCGGCCAACGACGAGAGCAGGGCGATCTCGGCCTGGTCGAACGTCCGCCGGCGGCGGTCGGCGGCGAAGAGCGCACCCACCACCTGCGAGCCCAGCTTCATCGGGACGCCGACGATGCCGACGATGCCCTCCTCGCGGACGGCCGCCGAGACCGAGGGCGAGAGCGTGAGGCGGGGATCGGCCAGGTAGTCGGCCGTGGCGATCGGCTGGCCGGTCTCGATGACCCGGCCACCGATGCCCCAGCCGCGCGGCTGGCGCACCGACTCGATCGGCACGGTCCGCGCGCCCGAGGTGACCCGCATGTACGCGTCGCCGGTCTCCTCGTCTACCAGCGCGATGTACGTGAGGTCCGCGCCCAGCAGCCGGCGCACGCGGTCCACGATCGCGTGCAGGGCGCCGTCGACGTCCCGCAGCGACGTGAGGTCGCGGGCGGTCTCGTACAGCGCCTGCATCTCCGCCTCGCGCCGCTTCCGCTGCGCGAGCAGCTCCCGGATGCGGCGGGCGTCCTCGGCGGCGAGCAGCAGCACCTGGCGGTCCGGGAGCTGCGGCGCCTCGCGCACCTGGGCGGCGAGGGCGTCGATCTCCGTGATCGGCCCCTCCTCGGCGAGCACGTCGAGCAGCCGGGCCAGGACGGCGGACGGCGCCGGGGCGCGGCCGGTCGGGGCGGGGCGCTGACCCGGGCCGTTCACGAGCCGACCAGCACCTCGATCGGGACCTGCTGGACGACCCGGTGGAGCTGCAGGGCCATCTGCATGGTCAGGGCGCCCTGCGGCTCGCGCCACGTCCGGTGCCCGAGGACGACGTCGACCCGCTCGAGGCGCTGGTAGACGGTGTTGGGGTGCACCCGGAGGGAGCGGGCCGCCGCCCGCGGGTTCTGCCCGGCGGCGAAGAAGACCGACAGCGTCTCGACCAGCGGGGTGCCGTGCTCCTCGTCGTAGCGGACGACCGGACCGAGGGTCTCGGCGAGCACCTGCTCCAGCTGCTCGCGCGAGGTGCCGCTGAGCACCAGGCCGATGACGCCGAGGTCCTCCACCCCGGCGGCCTGCCCCTCGCGGCCCAGCGCCAGCAGCAGCCGGTGGCACCGGTCGGCGCTGCGGTGCAGCTCGCGCACCGCGGCCGCCGAGGTAGCCGGCCCGGCCACGCCGCAGGTGACCTGCCCGCCGGTCATCCGGTCCAGCTGCGGCTTGACGGTGCGGCCGACGGTGGCCTCGTCGACCCCCGGCAGCAGCAGCACCACCTTCCCGGCGTGCTCGCTGGCCAGCCCGCGGCGCGTGGCCGCGTAGTCCGCCGTCGCCCGGAGCAGACGCCGGCGCGGCACTCCGCCCGCGGTGAGGACGAGCACGGTGTGGGGGACGTCGAAGTCGATGCCGCTGGCGCGCTTGGCCCGGCGGGTGAAGGAGTCCCAGCGGGGCTCCCGCTCGGCGAGCAGGTCGGCGATGACCTCTCCCCGGACGTGCTGCTCGGCCGCCGCCGCCTGCCGCTCCATCAGCAGCAGGAGCGCCGCCGTCTGCGCCGAGCGCTCGAGGACGCGCACGTCGGCCTCGAGCAGCGGCTCGGCGGCACGGAACACCAGGTGCCCGAAGGAGTCCGGGCCCGCCTGCACCGGCACCGCCCAGCTCTCGCCCCCGGCGTCGGCCGGCCCGTCGAGCCGGCGCGCGCCGCCCGGGCGGGCCGTCGCCGGCGCATCCGGTCCCGCGGCCGCCAGGTCCGCGGCCGGCGATCGGCCGCCGGCCCGGGTGGTGGCCACGACCTGGCCGTTCGGGTCGACGAACGCGACCTCACCCTCGAGGATCGCGCCGATCGCGTCGAGCAGCTCGGCGAGGTCCGCCCGCCGCAGCACCGTGCGCATCAGCTGCCCGTGCGCCGAGGTGCCGCGTTCCAGCGCCTGCCCCTGCACGCGCTGCTGGGCGTTGGCCGTCCGCAGCTCCTCTGCCGTCCGCTCCGCCCGCTCGAACAGCCGCACGTTCTCGATGACGATCGCGGCGTGGTCGGCGAGCGAGGACAGCAGCGCGACCTCGCTCGGCTCGAACGAGCGCTCGTACCGGTTGGCGCCGAACAGGGCGCCGACGACGTCCCCGCCGACCCGCAGCGGTGCGCCGATGATGCCGACGATGCCGTCCTCGACCACCGCGTCGGCGACGGAGGGATCCCGGTCCAGGCTCCGGTCGGCCTGGTAGTTGGCCGTCGCGTAGGGCCGGCCGGTCCGGATGATCCGCCCGCCGATGCCCTGCCCCGGTCGCTGGCGGACCGACTCGATCCGCGTGGTGACCGTGCCGAGGGTCAGCCGCATGTAGACCTCGCCGGTGTCCTCGTCCACCAGCGCCAGGTAGGCGGCGTCGGTGCCGAGCAGCTGGCGGGTCCGGTGCACGATCGCCTCGAGCACCTGCTCGCCGTCCCGCAGCGAGGCGAGGTCCCGGGCGCTCTCGTACAGCGCCTGGGTCTCCTTCTCCCGGCGCTTGCGGTGGGCCAGCAGCTCCCGCACCCGCCCCGCCCGCGCCAGCGCGGTCAGCGCGAGGTCCCGGTCGGCGGGGGCGGTCGCGTCCAGCACGCTGCGCGAGAGCCGGTCGAAGGCCTCGGCGGGCGCCTCCTCGGCGAGCAGGTGCAGCAGGTGGGCGATGGCCCGGTGCGCCGGCCCGGCAGCCCCGCTGCGCGGGAGCCCGCCGTTGCGGGCGGCCGGGACGGTGGCCGCGGGCACGCGCCGGCCCGACGCCGCGGCTGGTGCGCTGGTCATGTGGCCCGGGTCACCTCCGTGTCCTCACCGTACGGCAGCTCGCCACCCGGTCGGACGCGTCTCCGCAGGGGCGCCCACCCGTGTGACCGACCTCACGTCCGCCCAGTGTGCGGAGCAGGCGGACCGGCGGAACAGGGTTAACCGCACACACCTCACGCATGTGGGGTGGACATCTCTCCACCGCGGTCGTCGCCGTCGGTCGTCCGTCCGCGGTCGCCGGACGGGTGTGACGCTGCCCACCGCTCCCCGGGCACGAGTGGACGGACGTCCGTTGTCCGGGGCTGCCGGGCCGTTCGACAGTGGGCCCGTTCCCAGCGGCGACGAGGACGCGACAGTCCGGGATGAGGCGACGATGAAGTTCCACTGGTTCGCGGAAGTGACGTACGACGGGCTCCCTGACCAGTTCCCGGCCCCCGGCCAGGGGGCCTGGGTGGACAGCCCGATCGACATGGCCGACCCCGAGCGCGTCGGTGAGAACTACCGGATGTTCATCCGCCTCATGCAGCAGGCCGACCGGGACGGCTTCGACGGCCTGGCGGTCAACGAGCACCACCAGACGCCGTTCGCGATGACGCCGTCGCCCAACCTGCTGGCCGCCAGCCTCGCGAGCAGCACCGAGAACGCGGCGATCCTGGTGATCGGCGACTCCCTGGCGCTGTACAACCCGCCGACGCGGGTCGCCGAGGAGATGGCCTACCTGGACTGCCTGTCCGAGGGACGGCTCATCGCCGGCTTCGTCTTCGGCACCCCCATGGACTCCGCCTTCGCCTACGCCCGCACCCCGGTGGAGCTGCGCGACCGCTTCCACGAGGCGCGCCGGCTCGTCCTGCGCGCGTGGGAGGAGCGGGAGCCGTTCGCCTTCAACGGCAAGTACACCCAGCTGCGCTACGTCAACCTCTGGCCCCGGCCGATCCAGCCGCGGCCGCCGATCTGGATCCCCGGGTCGAGCAGTGTCGAGACGTGGGAGCTGGTGACCCGCGAGAACTACTGCTACGGCCACCTCTCCTTCTCCGGCCTCCAGGCGGCCAAGCCCCTGGTCGACGGCTACTGGGACTACGTCGCCGCCAACGACGGCGACATGAACCCGCACCGCATGGCCTTCACCCAGCTGGTCTGCGTGGCCGACACCGACGCCGAGGCGGAGGCCAAGTACTACGAGGCGGTCAAGTACTTCCAGCGGGTGCGCAACCCCGCCATGCGGTACGCCACCCCGCCCGGCTACAACTCGACGACCTCCCTCGCCCAGACGCTCAAGCACACGACCAACCCCGCGGCCGCCGCCGACCGCGAGCGGGCGGTGCGCGGGGAGATGAGCTTCTGGGAGTACGACGAGAAGGGCTACATCGTCGCGGGCACCCCCGACCGCGTGGCCCAGCGCCTGCGCGAGCTGGCCACCGAGCTGCGCGTCGGCCAGCTGATCGCCTCCCTGCACATGGGCAACCTCCCGGAGGAGACCGCGGCCGAGAACACCCACCTGTTCGGCACCCAGGTCATCCCGCAGCTGCGCGACCTGTGGGCCGACCAGCCCGACCACTGGACCCCGGAGGTCAGCCAGCGGCGGGTCGCCGCCGCGAGCCGGCCGGCCGTGCCGGCGGGGGCCTGACGTGGCCGCGGCGACCACCGCCCGCCCGGACCCGGGACGGGACGGAGCGCGGCCACTGCACGTCGTCGGCCTCGGCGGCACGGTGCGCCCCGGCTCGTCCAGCGAGCAGGCGCTGCGCACCGCGATGCGCCGGGTCGAGGCGCTCGGCGCCACGACCCGCGTCTTCTCCGGCGCGGAGCTCACCCAGCTGCCGATGTACGCCCCGGAGTGCGGCAGCGGTGGCCCCGTGGCCGAGGACCTCGTCGCCGAGCTGCGGCGGGCCGACGGGGTGATCGTCGCCTCGCCGGGCTACCACGGCTCGCTGTCGGGCCTGGTGAAGAACGCCCTCGACCACACCGAGGACATGCGGTCCGACCGGCTGCCCTACCTCGCCGACCGGTCGGTCGGGCTGATCGTGACCGCGTACGGCTGGCAGGCGTCGGTGACCACGCTGACCGCGCTGCGGGCGATCGTGCACGCCCTGCGCGGGTGGGTCACCCCGTACGGCGCGGCCATCAACTCCGCGCAGTGCAGCTTCGCGGACGGGACGTGCAGCGACCAGCGCGTCGTGGAACAGCTGCACACCGTCGCGGACGAGGTGGTCCGCTTCGCCGAGCTGGTGTCGGCCCGCCGCGACACCGCGGTGCCCGCCGGACAGGGGGCCGGGCGATGACCGTGCTGGCCGAGTGCCCGGAGCGGGTCGACGGTGTGCCCGGCGCCCTGGCGGCGCTGCGCCGCGGCGAGCCGGTGGTCCTCACCTGCGCCGGCGAGCGGCACCTGGTGATCGCCGCCGAGCGGGTCACCGGCGAGACCATGGCCCTTCTGGTCCGCTACAGCAGCGGCTTCGCCTGCGTGGCCCTCGAGGGGGAACGGCTGGCGGCCCTCGACATCCCTCTGATGGAGGCCGACGACGCCGGCCGTGAGGCGTTCGCCGTGTCGGTCGACGCGTGCGCCGGCCTAACCACGGGCATCTCCGCCCTGGAGCGCGCCCGGACCGCCCGCGCGCTGGCCCACCCGTCGACGACCCCGGCGGACCTCGTCCGTCCCGGGCACGTCGTGCCGGTGCGGGTGCGCCCGGGTGGCGTGCTGGAGCGCTCGGCGCCGCCGGAGGCCGCGACCGACCTGTGCCGCCTGGCCGGGCTGGTTCCCGCGGCGGTGCTGGCGGCGGTGCCGGAGTCGGGGTGGGAGCCCCTGCCGCCGGCGCTGGACGCCCTCGCCGCCGTCGACGTGGAGGACGTCGTCCGGCACCGGGAACGGGTCGAGTCCCCGGTGCGGCCGGCGGGCACCGTCTCCCTGACCACCCGGCACGGGGAGTTCCGGCGGCACGTCTACGTCGACGCGGCCGACGGCACCGAGCACCTGGCGGTCGTCGCCGGGGACGTCGACGGCGGCCACGCCGTGCCGGTCCGCGTGCACGTCGAGTGCCTGGCCGGTGACCTGCTCGGGTCGGTGCAGTGCCGCTGCGCCGGCGACCTGGACGCCGCGCTCACCGCGGTGCGGACGGCGGGCCGCGGCGTGGTGGTCTACCTGCGGGGACGCCGGCCGATGTGCGAGGACGGCGGCGACCCGGCGGAGGCCGCGCACCGCCTGACCGCGCACGTGCTGCGCGACCTCGGCGTCGGCTCGGCGGTCGTGCTCACCGACGACCCGGGCGACGCCGACGGCCTGGGCGGGTTCGGCGTCCCGGTCGTCGGTGTCGCCCAGCTGTAGGGCAGACGGCTCGGGGCGGGAACGCCCCGCTCAGCCGGCCGGCCGGGCGACCCGCCCGGCCGGCGGCTCCGGGACCGCGCCGGGGTGCAGCGCCCAGGCGAGGGCCTCGACCCCGTCGACGAGGCCCGGTCCGGCCTGCACCACGCAGCGGGCGGAGTCGATCGCCAGCAGGGGCATCCCCGGCAGCCGCTCCGCGACCGCCGCGCACTGCTCGAGCGCCGCCGCCAGGCCCAGCCCACACGGCGCGACGACGACCAGGTCCGCGGCCGGCAGGTCCGCCCAATCCGCCGCCACGCTGCGGTCGCCGTCGAGGGCCCCCACCGGCTCGCCCCCTGCCCGGCGGACGAGCTCGGGCACCCAGTGACCGGGGAGGTAGGGCGGGTCGGTCCACTCCAGGACGAGCACCCGCGGCCGGGGCCGGCCCGCGACCGCCCGCTCGACGGCGGCCAGCCGGCCGCGCAGCTCCCCCACCAGGTCCGCCGCGACGTCGGGGACGCCGGCCGCGCGCCCGACCGCCGCGAGCGCGTCGAGCACCTCGTCCAGGGTGTGCGGGTCGATCGAGACGACCTCGGCGTCGGTGCCGATCGCCCGGCACGCCTCCTCCACGGTCGCCGCCGGGAGCGCGCAGACCCGGCAGAGGTCCTGGGTCAGGATCAGGTCGGGGTCGGCCGCGGCCAGCGCCGGGCGGTCGAGCTCGTAGAGGGGCAACCCCGCGGCGACCCGGTCGCGCACCCAGGCGTCGACGTCCGCCGGCGCGAGCCCCTGCGGGAGGGCGGTGTCGACGACGACGGGGCAGCGCTGCCGGGCCTCGGCGGGACACTCGAAGGTGACCGCGACCAGCCGGTCGGCCAGCCCGAGTGCCGTCACCATCTCCGTCGCGGCCGGCAGCAGGGAGGCGATCCGCACCGCGCCACGGTAGCCACGCGGCGGGCAGGATGACGCCGCACCGGGACCGGCGGGAGGGGACGACGTGGCGACGATCGACCAGGTCCGGCAGCGCATCGCGGCGACGTCCGCGGAGGAGGTGCTCGCCGAGAGCCTGGAGCGGGCGCGCGCGATCGCCGACCTGGGCGCCTTCATCACCGTCGCCGACACCGCGGCGGGCGGGTCCGGGCCGCTGGCCGGCGTCCCGCTGGCGGTGAAGGACAACCTCGACACCCGCGACCTGCCCACCACCGGCGGGACCCCGGCGCTGCGGCACTCCCGGCCGGGCCGCGACCAGCACGCGGTCGAGCGGCTGCGGGCGGCCGGGGCGGCGGTGGTCGGCAAGACGAACCTGCACGAGCTGGCGCTCGGCGTCACCAGCAACAACGCCGCGTTCGGCCCGGTCCGGAACCCGCACGACCCGAGCCGCTCGGCCGGCGGCTCCTCGGGCGGTTCGGCGGTCGCCGTGGCCACCGGCGTCGTCCCCGTCGCGCTGGGCACCGACACCGGCGGCTCGGTGCGGGTGCCGGCGGCGCACTGCGGTCTGGTCGGCTGGCGCCCGACGGTCGGCCGCTGGGGCTCCGGCCGCACGGTGCCGATCTCCAGCACCCGCGACACCGCGGGGGTGCTCGCCACGACCGTCGCCGACGCCGCGCTGGTCGACGAGCTGGTCACCGGGCAGCAGGCACCCGCCCCCGACGACCGGCCGCTGCGGCTCGGCGTCCCCCGGATCGGCTTCCACGACGACCTCCACCCGGAGGTCGCGGCCACCACGCAGCGGGCGCTGGACCGGCTCGCCGACGCCGGCGTGGAGCTGGTCGAGGTCTGCGTGGCGGACGCGCACGCGCTGGACGCGGAGTGCGGGTTCCCGATCGTGTTCTTCGAGATCGCCCGCGAGCTGCCGGCCTACCTCGCCACGCTGCCCGGGCCGGAGAGCCGGCTGACCCTCGCCGACGTCCTGGCCCAGGTCGCCTCCCCCGACGTCCGCGGGGCGCTCGAGCTCGCCGCCGGCGGCTCGGTCACCGAATCGGTCCACCGGGAGAACCTCGCCGTCCGGGAGCGGCTGCGCGCGGCCTACGCCGCCGCGCTGCGCCTCCCGGACGGCGACCCGCTCGACGCGCTCGTCTACCCGACGGTGCCGATGCCGGCGCCACCGGTCGGGGACGACGACACGACCGAGCTGGCCGGCCGGCAGGTGCCGGTCTTCCTGACCACGATCCGCAACACCGGGCCGGGGTCGACCGCCGGGATGCCGTCGATCTCGCTGCCGGCGGGCGCGACGGCCGCCGGGCTGCCGATCGGCCTGTCCCTGGAGTCACTGCCCGGCACCGACGGCGCGCTGCTCGCGGCGGCCGCCCGGGTGGAGGCGGTCCTGGGTGCCGCCCGCCGGTAGCCGGCGTCCTCAGCCGCGGGCGGCGCACACCTCGGCGAGCCGGCGCAGCTCGTCGAGCACCACGTCGGGGCGCTCCAGGGGCAGGAAGTGCGACGTCGGGTACTCCCGGTACCGGGCGCCGGGGACCGCCGCGGCGGCGGCCCGCACGTCGGCGGCGTCGACGAGCACGTCGTAGCGGCCGGCCAGGAAGGTGGCGGGGGCGGCCAGCGGCGACAGGTCGAGCGGCGCGTGCTCGGCGGCCGCCACGGCCGCGTGCCGGAACCACGCCCAGTCCTGACCGGCGAACTCGTGCGCGACCTCCAGCAGCCCGGTCAGCCGGGCGGCCTCCGGCGCCCCGGGGTCGGCGCCGGCCATCGACAGCAGGGGCTGCCACTGCTGCAGGCCTGCGGTGACCAGCGGCAGGAACGGGCCGACCACCGGCAGCAGCCGGCTGCCGTGCCGGCCGGCCGTGGACCGCAGCCGGCGCGGCACGCCGAGCGACCCGAACAGCGACGAGAAGCTGCCGCCGGGCACCCCGGCCACGGCCAGCACGCCGCGGGCCCGCTGCCGGTCGGCCAGGGCCAGCTCGAAGGCGATGTTGACCCCCAGCGACCAGCCGACGACGAGCGCGGGCGGGAGGTCGAAGGCATCCAGGACGGCACGGGCGTCGGCGACGTGGTCCTCGACGCGGACGCGCTCGGGGTCGGCCGGACGCTCCGAGCCGCCCAGCCCGCGGTGGTCCCAGCCGACCACCCGGAAACCGCTGTCCGGGGCGAGCAGGGCCGACCACGCGGCGGGCGAGGCACCGAGGCCGTTGCACAGGAGGACGGGGACACCGTCCTGCTCGTTCGACCAGGCGCGCAGGAGCGTCCCGTCCGCACTCGGCACCGGGCGCGGGCGGACCGGGGGCTGACCAGCGGTGATGGGTGCCCTCCCCAGGACGGGCGCCCCGGACCGGTCCGCGGCCGGGGCTGGATCTGCGGCCGCCTCCGAGGCTAGGCCACCGGCACCGGGTCCGGCCGCGGTGTGGCAGAGCCGACAGGCCCGGGGCGGGTCAGCCGACAGCCGTCGCGCGCGGCCGGCCGAGGGCGAGCCCGGTCAGCGCGAGGACGAGGCCCAGTGCCGGGACGGCGACCATCGCCACCCCCACCGCTCCCCCGCCGGCCGTCCCGTGGTGCGCGTGCCCGGCCGCCACCAGCGGGTGGGCTCCCACCATGGCCGCGGACACGGCGGCGGCCTGCACCCAGGCGCGCCGGCGCGGGAGCAGGGCCAGGTGCACCGCGCAGGGCAGGCAGGCCATCGCCATGCCGAGGAGCACCAGCACCTGCGCCGACGACGGCGGGGCGCCGGTGGCGAGGGCGAGCACGTGCACCGCAGCCGACCCCAGCGCGGCCGCCGCGGCCGCCCCCCGGACAGTCCGCGGCACCGACCCTTCATTCGACTTTAGGGCACGGTCTTCACATAGCGAGACAGCACTTGTAACGTGGGTCACGCAGTCTTTCTACACCCGTAGAACCAAAACAGGGAGCCCCCATGGCCGCACCCACTGCCGCCCCCTCCGTCACCCACCCGCTCGAGCTGCTGACCGCCGAGGAGGTCGCCACCGCCCGGCAGGTGCTGGTGGACGCCGGCCTGGTCGCCGACTCCACGCGCTTCGTGTACGTGGGCCTGGAGGAACCGGAGAAGGCCGCGCTGTACACCGGCGCACCGGTCGACCGCCGGGTCCGGGTCCTGCTGCACGACGTCGAGCGGCCCGACGCCCACGACGTCGTCGTCTCGGTGAGCCGCCGGGCAGTCGTCTCCGACCGCGCGCTCGACGCCGCCACCGACGGGCAGCTGCCGGTGCTCGACGAGGAGTTCGCCCTCGTCGAGGAGGTGCTGGCCACCGACGAGCGCTGGCTGGCCGCGCTGGCCGCCCGCGGCCTCGACGTCGCCGACGTCCGGGTGGCGCCCCTGTCGGCGGGCGTCTTCGAGTACCCCGAGGAGACCGGGCGGCGCATCCTGCGCGGCCTCGCCTTCCGCCAGGACCACCCGCGCGACCACGCCTGGGCCCACCCCGTCGACGGACTGGTCGCCTACGTCGACGTCATGAACAGGACGGTCGACCAGGTCCTCGACCTCGGTCCGGTGCCGGTGCCCGAGGAGTCGGGCAACTTCGACGACCCGGCGGTCACCGGGCCGATGCGCACCACGCAGCGGCCGATCGAGATCACCCAGCCCGAGGGCCCGAGCTTCACCCTCGACGGCAACCTGCTGACCTGGGAGGGCTGGCAGCTGCGGGTCGGGTTCGACGCCCGCGAGGGCCTGACCCTGCACCAGATCGGCTTCGAGGACGGCGGCCGGCTGCGCTCGGTCGTCCACCGGGCGTCGATCGCCGAGATGGTCGTGCCCTACGCCGACCCGTCCCCCGTCCGCTCGTGGCAGAACTACTTCGACACCGGCGAGTACCTGGTCGGCCGGTACGCCAACGCCCTGGAGCTGGGCTGCGACTGCCTCGGCGACATCACCTACCTCGACGCGGTCATCGCCGACGAGCGCGGCAACCCGCAGGTGCTGCGCAACGCCATCTGCATGCACGAGGAGGACTTCGGGATCCTCTGGAAGCACACCGACGCGTGGGCCGGCTCGTCGGAGACCCGCCGCCAGCGCCGCATGGTGATCAGCTTCTTCACCACCATCGGCAACTACGACTACGGCTTCTACTGGTACCTCCACCTCGACGGCACCATCGGCTTCGAGGTCAAGGCCACCGGCGTCGTCTTCACCTCCGCGCACCCGGGCGAGGGCTACCCGTACGCCTCCGAGATCGCCCCGGGCCTGGGGGCGCCGTTCCACCAGCACCTGTTCAGCGCCCGGCTGGACATGGCCGTCGACGGCCCGACCAACACCGTCGAGGAGCTGGACTTCGTCCGGGTCCCGATGGGGTCGGGCAACCCGCGCGGCAACGCCTTCGCCCAGCGCCGGACGACGCTGCGGACGGAGTCCGAGGCGCAGCGGATGGCCGACCAGTCCGTCGGCCGGGTCTGGCACATCAGCAACCCGGACAGCCGCAACCGCCTCGGTGAGCCGGTCGCCTACGCGCTGCTGCCGGAGGGCCAGCCACCGCTGCTGGCCGACCCCGACAGCCCCATCGCCCGCCGGGCCACCTTCGCGACCAGGCACCTGTGGGTGACGCCGTACGACCCCGCGGAGCGCTACGCGGCCGGCGACTTCGTCAACCAGCACCCGGGCGGCGCCGGCCTGCCGGAGTACGTCGCCCGCGACCGCGGGGTGGAGGCCACCGACCTCGTCGTCTGGCACACCTTCGGGCTCACCCACGTCCCGCGGCCCGAGGACTGGCCGATCATGCCGGTCGACCACACGGGCTTCCGGCTCAAGCCGGTCGGCTTCTTCGACCGCAACCCCACCCTCGACGTCCCGCCCAACGCCAGTGCCCACTGCCGCTCCCGGTCCACCGGCGGCCCGACCGAGGGCGGTTCCTGCCATGAGTGAGCTCTCCCCCACCGCGACCCCGGCCGCCACCCCCACCGAGGAGCCGGCCGGCCGCGGCCTGCGCGGCTCGATCGGCGTCGTCGGGATCGTGTTCCTGGTCGTCGCCGCGGCCGCGCCGCTGACCTCGATCGGCGGCGCCCTGCCGGTCATGCTCGCGATCGGCAACGGTCCCGGGAGCCCGCTGGCCTACGTGGTGGCCGCCGTCGTCCTGCTGCTGTTCAGCGTCGGGTACGCGGCGATGAGCCGGCACGTCGTCGACGCCGGCGCCTTCTACGCCTACGTCAGCAAGGGGCTCGGCACGCCGGTGGGCGTCGGCGCCGCCGGGCTGGCCCTGCTCACCTACACCGCCATCCAGGCGGCGATCTACGGCCTGGCCGGCGCCACCGCCCGGGGCCTGGTCGTGCAGTACGGCGGCCCGGACCTGCCCTGGTGGGTCTGGTCGCTGCTGCTCATGGCGGTCGTCGGGCTGCTCGGGTACCGCAACATCGACGTCGGCGCCAAGGTCCTGGGCGTCCTGCTGACGCTGGAGATCGGGGTCATCGCCGTCGTGGCGATCGCCGTGCTGGTGCAGGGCGGGGCCGACGGCATCGACGTCCGGTCGTTCACGCCGTCGGAGTTCTTCTCCGGCGCACCCGGCATCAGCATCATGTTCGCGATCGCGTCCTTCATCGGCTTCTAGGCCACCGCCATCTACGGCGAGGAGGCGCGCAACCCGCGGCGGACGGTGCCGCTGGCCACGTACGTGGCCGTGGTCCTCATCGGCGGGTTCTACGCCCTGGCCAGCTGGGCGGTCGTGCTGGCCTTCGGCACCGACGGCGTGGTCGCGGCCGCCCGGGCCGACACCGCGGGACTGGTCTTCAGCGCGACCGCGCAGTACCTGAGCCCGGCCGTCGCCGACGCCATGGTGGTGCTCCTGCTGACCAGCCTGTTCGCCGCGCTCCTGGCGTTCCACAACGCGATCTCGCGGTACCTGTTCGCGCTGGGCCGGCAGGGCGTGGCACCGGCCGGGCTCGGCCGGACCCACGACCGCCACGCCTCCCCGCACGTCGGCTCGCTGGTGCAGACGGCGTCGGCGTTCGTGGTGGTCGCGGTCTTCGCCGTCGCTGGCTCGGACCCGGTGCTGCAGCTGTTCACCTGGATGTCGGGCCTGGCGACGGTCAGCGTCCTGCTGCTCATGGTGCTGACCAGCGTGGCCGTCCTGGCCTTCTTCGCCCGCAGCCGGGTGGACCGGCGCGTCTGGCACACCCGGGTCGCTCCGCTCCTGGGCACGCTCGGCCTGCTCGGCATCGTGGCGCTCGTGCTGGCCAACTTCACCACGCTGATCAGCGGGTCCGCCGGGCTGGCCGCCGTGCTGCTGGTCGTCATCGCCGTCGCGTTCGCCGCCGGCGTCGCCGTCGCGCTGGCCCGGCGGCCGCAGCGGACCGGCGCCTGATCCCGGCACCGCGGCCCCGTCCCCTCGTCGTCCAGACTGGGACGTCGGATCGTCGAGGGGACGGGAGCCCGGTGCCCAAGCTCGTAGACCACGGGACCAAGCGTCGCGAGATCCTCGAGGTGACGTGGCGGCTGATCGCCACCCGCGGCGCGGACGCCGCCACCATGCGGGAGATCGCCCGCGAGGCCGGCTACGCCAACGGCGCCCTCGCCCACTACTTCGCCAACAAGGACGCGCTGGTCGAGGCGGCCTACGGCTACGTCTTCGACCGGACCAACGACCGCATCCGGGCGGCCACCGCCGGGCTGCGCGGCCGGCCGGCCCTGCGCGCGTTCCTCGTCGAGGTGCTGCCCACCGCCGAGGTCACGCGGCTGGAGGCCCGGATCGTCCTGCCCTTCTGGAGCCGCACCGTCGCCGACCCGCGGTTCGCCGCCCTCAACGACGCGGCGATGCAGCAGTGGCGGGGGGAGCTGCGGCGCCTGCTGGCCGAGGCACGGGAGGACGGCGACGTCACGGTCGGCACGCCCGACGACGTCCTCGCCGAGCAGCTGCTCGCCATGGCCATGGGCCTGCAGGTCCTGGCCACCCTGCCGGAGAGCCCCACACCGGGGGCGACACAGCTCGCGCTGCTCGACACCTTCCTGGCCGGGCTCTCCGCCGGCTGACCGCCGGTCACGCCAGCGGGCCCAACAGCGCCCGCAGCCGCTGAGCTGCACCTAGCCCGCCGTCGGGCTCCCATCGCGCGACTCGGGAGTGAGCAACGAGAGCAGCCCGCGCAGGTACCCGAGGGCTGCCTGGGTCCGGTCCGGGTGACCGAGTGCGAGCTCCTGGAACACCATCCCGTCGACGGCGGCGAAGACCAGGTGGACGAGCGCGTCGTCGCAGTCGATGCCGGCGCACTCGAGCTCCCGCCGGAGCGCTGCTCGATACGCCGCGTACATCGCCTCGACGTGCGGGCGCAGCTCCGGCTGCCTCCGCGACTCCAGGATCAACTCGAACCCGAAGACCTGGTCGTCGGAGAAGTCCTCGAGGAGCTGGGCGAGGCCGGCGAACAGTGAGTCGATGTCCCCACTGCCGGGCCGCGTGCTGATCGACGCAACGCTGTTCTCCAGCGAGTACTCGAGTGCCGCCTCCAGGAGCGCGTCTCGCGTACCGAAGTGGTGCGCCACCAGCCCGTGAGCGACGCCGGCCTCCTGGGCGACGGCGCGGTACGTGAGGTGGCGCAGGCCCCGGGTGGCCACGACGTGGACGGCCGCGGCCAGGAGGGCGCGTCGCCCTTCGCCGTACCGGGGACCGGCACGCCCCGCGGGGGATGCGCTCGTCATGTCGCCTCTCTCCTGGGTCACGCCCCGCCCTCGCGACGCGGTTCGGTCCCGGACACGGTGCGTTGCGTTCGAGGTTGCCAGAGATGTCTGTGGCTGTCCACTTGACCAGTTTGCCGCCATGCGTCACCGTCTGTGCCACCGCTCACAACTGTCCAGATGGACAGTCCGAATGGAAGGCAGCCGCATGACGATCCCCACGACAACCGCGTTCAGCTGGGACAAGAACGACTGGACCGCCCTCAGCGACATGGCGGAGGGCTTCGACGAGTACCGACCCCCACTGTCGGCCGGCCTCGAGGGGCAGACCCTGACGCTCCGCTGCCGAGTGCCGGAGGTGACCGGCAGCGATCACACGCTCGTGCACGACTTCGGCGCACGCGAGCTGCGATGGACCCTGCTGGACGGCGACGGTCGGCACGAGGGCAGCGCACCCTACGAGTTGTTCGAGATGCAGCCGGGCCTGTTCTTCCTGCACTACCTCCGGGACGGCGGGGACCACCCGGTCGCGGTCAGCCTCGCGCTCGACACGACGACCGGTCAGGCGACGGGCGCAATCGGCGAGCTCGGCCTACAGCCCGAGCCGCACCGCGCTCGCCAGACCTGGTTCCAGGGATGGACGGGCGTGGCGGACACGGCGGTGGCCATTCCCCATCCGGCCACGACGGAGCTCATCGGTCACCGCATCCGCTACGCGTACAGCAGTGACGACGTGTACGACCACGTCTACCTCAACGAGCACCTCTTCACCTGGATCTGCGTCGGCGGGGCCGAGGCGGGACTGGGTGACACCGACCACTGCACCCACTGGAAGCTGCGCGACAGGACGTACCTCTTCTCCTGGTTGGAGAAGAACGTCGGCGTGGAGGGCATGGTCCTCATCGACCTGACGGCGCTGCGAACGGTGGGGATCCAGTTCGGTCTCGACCAGAAGACCGGCGAGCTCGTCAACATCACGATGGGCGCCTACGCCATCGACCTCGGCCGCGCACCCGGCATCGACTCGTGCCGACCCGGCCCCGCCTGACGAGGCGAGTGGTCACCGAACCGTGACCAGCACGCACGTACGAGTTCGACGGCGCACGGAGCGAGCCCTCATCCGTGACACCCGTCGGAGACCACGGCGCCGAGTCGGCACCCCTCCAGGTCGGCAGACCGGGAGAACCGTCCCGACTCCGGGCGAGCAGACACAGCCGCGCAGTCGTCAACCGAGAGCAGCAGCCATGACCGAGAACAACACCGCCCCTCGCCCACCAGCAGGCACGACCGACGGAGGAGCCGTGGCCGTCGACGAGCCGGCACCCACCCGCCTGGCGCCCGACAAGCTCGGCGTCCTCGCGATCGCCTTCTTCGTCGTCGCCGCCGCCGCCCCGATGGCGGCCGTCGTGGGGGCGAGTCCGGTGCTCTTCTCCGCAACGGGCCCCGGCACACCGGTCATCTACGCACTCGCCGCCCTGCTGATCGCGTTGTTCGCCGTCGGCTACCTGCGCATGAGCCACCACATCACCAACGCGGGAGGCTTCGTCGCCTACATCGCCAAGGGCTTGGGCAACGTCTGGGCCACCGGCGGCGCCGGCCTGGCCCTCCTGACCTACCTCGCCCTCCAGGTCGGCCTGTGGTCGCAGTTCGGCGTCTTCGCGCAGGGGCTCGTCGCGCAACTGTCCGGCATCGACATCCCCCCGCTCGCCTGGATCCTGACCGTCTTCGCCGCGGTCACGATGCTCACGATGCGCGGGGTCGACGCCAGCCTGAAGTTGCTGGGCGTCCTCATCGTCGGGGAGGCAGCCGTCGTCGCCATCCTGGTCGTGGTTCTGATCGTGGACCACGGATTCGGCGTCTTCAGCATCGCCGGGTTCACCGCTGACAACGTCTTCGGCCCTGGCCTCGGCATCGCGCTGCTCTTCGCACTCCTGTGTTTCACCAGCTTCGAAGCCACCGTCGTCTTCTCCGAGGAGGCCAGGGACCCCCGCCGCACGATCCCGCGAGCCCTGTACCTGGTCATCGCGTTCGTGGGCGTCTTCTACACGCTCTCGACCTGGGTGATCGGTGGCGCCGTCGGCATCGGCTCCATCCAGCAGACCGCCACCGCAGATCCCGCGGGCTTCATCTTCGGCCTGGCCGAGGACAACGGCGGCCACGCACTGAGCCTCGCCATGCAGATCCTGGTGGTGACGAGTTTCGTCGCGATGCTGCTCGGGCTGTGCAACATGTTCGCGCGCTACCTGTTCGCCCTGGGCCGCGCCGGCGTCCTGCCCAGGGGGCTGGCCGCCGTCTCGCGTCGCGGCAGCCCTGGCACCGCGGCACTCGTCAACAGCGCGACGGTCGCGGTCGTCATCAGCGCCTTCCTGCTCGGCGGCGCCGATCCCATCACCGTGGTCTTCGCGTGGTTCAGCGCGCTCGGCTCAGCGAGCTTCATCGCGATCCTCCTGCTCACCTCGGTGGCGGTCGTCGCGTTCTTCCTGCGTCATCGACTCGTCGACGACGTCTGGCAGACCGTCGTGGCGCCCGTGCTGTCGATCGCGGCATTCGCCTACGCCGGATACGTGACGCTCACCAACTACACCGTGCTGACCGGCTCCGGCGGCACCGCTCAGTGGCTCCTCGTCCTGATCCCGGCCGTCCTCCTCGCGGGCATGGTCCGCGGGTTGGGCAAGAGGTCCATCGACTACTCGGCACAGGTGTTCTGACCAGCGGGACGGCACGTCCGGGCTGCCGACCGCGGGAGTGCGCCGGCCTGCTGCCGGCGGACACGACCGAGCCGCAGCGCCATGGCCACCGCATCGATCGACATGGCCTGGATGCCGGTCGGCTGACCGCTCCCCGCCCCCGCGCCCGGGGCCGCCGAGGTCCACCTCGGCGACCCCGGGCGCCGTCGTCTCCAGGCGCCGACCGCCTCCGGGAGAACGGCCGTGGGGGTTGTGTCGGCGACCACAGCCGCGTACCGTTCGAGTCGGTAAGAGAACGTCGCATTCGTTTATCGAACATCTACCACTCACCCCCCAGGAGACCGACCCATGGCCGCGAAGCCCTTCGCCTCCTCCGCCGACCTGGGCGTGAAGGAACAGACCCTCGAGGTGCTCGCCGACGGCGTGTACGCGCTGACCGCGGAGGGCGACCCGAACCTCGGTGCCATCGAGGGCGAGGACTTCCTCGTCTGCTTCGAGGCGCTGGCCACCCCGGTCGCTGCCCGCCGCTGGCTGGCCAAGCTGCGCGAGCACACCGACAAGCCGGTGCGCTACCTGGTGCTCAGCCACTACCACGCCGTCCGCGTGCTGGGTGCCAGCGCGTTCGACGCCGAGGTGATCGTCAGCTCCGAGCAGACCAGGCACCTCATCGAGGAGCGCGGCCAGCAGGACTGGGAGAGCGAGTACGGCCGGATGCCGCGGCTGTTCGAGGAGCCCGAGTCCATCCCCGGCCTCACCTGGCCGACCATGACCTTCCGCGACAAGCTGACCATCGAGCTCGGCGGCGACCGGGGCGAGCTGGTCCTGGAGTTCCTCGGCCGCGGGCACACCGAGGGCGACATCGTCGCCTGGCTGCCCAAGCAGGAGATCGTCTTCGCCGGCGACCTGGTGGAGTCCCAGGCGGCGCTCTACACCGGCGACGCGTTCCACTTCGACTGGGCCGCCGGGACCCTCGACCGCGTCAAGGCCCTCGGCGCGCGGCAGCTGGTCGGCGGCCGGGGCGCCATCGCCCGCGGCCGCGACCAGGTGGACGCCGCCATCGAGCAGACCCGCGACTTCCTGCTCACCATGCAGCGCACCGTCGGCGAGGCGCACCGCTCCGGCGGCACCCTCAAGGACGCCTTCGCCGCCACCCACGAGGCGCTGGCCCCCCAGTACGGCACGTGGCCGATCTTCGAGCACTGCCTGCCGTTCGACGTCCAGCGGCTGTGGGACGAGTTCTCCGGCATCGAGCGCCCCGTGATCTGGACCGCCGAGCGCGACCGCCAGGTCTGGGACGAGCTGCAGGGTGCGGATCCCCGATGACCCCCGACCTCCCCGTGCTGGTCGTGGGCGCCGGCCCGGTCGGCCAGACCACCGCGCTGCTGCTGGCCCGCTGGGGCCTGCGGGTCGTCGTCCTCGACGGCCGTGCCGAGCGCGACGCGATCGGCAGCAAGGCGATCTGCCAGCAGCGCGACGTCCTCGACGTGTGGGACGCCGTCGGCGTCGGCGCCGAGGTGGCCCGCCGCGGCGTCACCTGGACGACGGCGCGCACCTTCCACCACGACACCGAGCTGTTCAGCTTCCGGTTCGCCGACCGCGGGCGCTCCCCGTTCCCGCCGTTCGTGAACATCTCCCAGTGCGAGACCGAGCGGCTGCTCGACGAGCGCATCGCCGCCGAGCCCCTCATCGAGGTGCGCTGGGGGCACCGGGTCACCGGCATCCGGCAGGACGACGCGGGCGTCACGCTGACCTGTGCGGACGGCCGGTCGGTGCGCGGCTCGTACGCGGTGGCCTGCCCCGGCCCCCGCAGCGACGAGGTGCGGTCGGCCCTCGGGCTCACCTTCGACGGCGAGACGTTCGACGACCACTTCCTCATCTGCGACATCCGCACCGACCTGCCCGGGTGGGAGACCGAGCGCCGCTTCTACTTCGACCCGGTGTGGAACCCGGGCCGCCAGGTGCTCATCCACCCCTGCCCGGACTCCACCTTCCGCATCGACTGGCAGGTGCCGCCGGACTTCGACCTCGCCACCGAGGAGGCCTCGGGCGGGCTGGACCGGCGCATCCGCCAGGTCATCGGCGATCGGCCCTACGAGATCGTGTGGAAGTCGGTCTACCGCTTCCACTCCCGGGTGGTCGACCGGATGCGGGTCGGCCGGGTGCTCGTCGCCGGCGACGCGGCGCACCTGGTCTCCCCCTTCGGCGCCCGCGGGCTGAACTCCGGCGTGCTCGACGCCGAGAACGCCGCCTGGAAGATCGCCTTCGTCCTGCGCGGGTGGGCGCCGGAGTCGCTGCTGGACAGCTACCACGCCGAGCGGCACGCCGCGGCGCTGGAGAACATCGAGGTCACCGGGGCGACCATGCGGTTCCTGGTGCCCGGCAGCGAGGCCGAGGCCCGGCACCGGCTCGACGTCCTGGAGCGGGCCGCCACCGACCCCGCCGCCCGGGCGCAGGTCGACTCCGGCCGGCTGGCCGAGCCGTTCTGGTACGTCGACTCCCCGCTCACCACCCCCGACGAGCGCCGGCCGTTCCCGGGCCGCCCCGCCCGCGGCGACGTCCCCGTCCCCGCGCCCGGCGTCCTGGTGCCCGACTGCCCGGTCACCGTGGCCGGCCGGCCGGACGTCGTCCGGCTGCGCCAGCTCGTCCGCGAGGGCGTCACCGTGCTCGTGGGGGACGACGCGGAGGTCCCGGCGCTGCCGCCGGCCTCCTCGCAGGGGCCCGCCGCGAGCTCGAGAGTGGCGGGGGGCAAGGAGGTCCTCCCACTGCCGGTGGCGGTGCACCGCATCCGCGACCTCGATCCCGGCCCCGTGCTCCGGGCGGCCCTCGGCGCCCGGCCCGACGAGGTCTGGGTGCTGCGCCCGGACGGTCACGTGGCCGCCGTCCTCACCCGCACCGCCGACGTCGCGCCCGCCGTGGCCCGGTTGCTCGCCCGCCCCGTCCCGACCCCCGTCCCGGCCTGAGACAAGGAGGCACACCCGATGGCGTTCTACCGGCAGGTGGGCAGCATCCCGCCGAAGCGGCACACCCAGCACCGTCGTCCCGACGGCGGGCTGTACTACGAGGAACTGGTCGGTGAGGAGGGCTTCTCCTCGGACTCGTCGTTGCTGTACCACCGCGGCGTCCCGTCGGCGATCGTCGACGCCCGCCCGTGGCAGCTGCCCGACCAGTCGCTCACCCCGAACGCGCCGCTGGTGCCCCGGCACCTGAGGCTGCACGACCTGTTCCCCGGCGAGGAGCACAAGGCCGTCGACCCGGTGACCGGCCGCCGGCTGGTGCTGGGCAACGCCGACGTGCGCATCTCCTACGCGGTGTCGTCGCTGCCCTCGCCGTACTACCGCAACGCGACCGGTGACGAGTGCGTCTACGTCGAGCGCGGATCCGCCACCGTGGAGACGGTGTTCGGCGCCATCGACGTGGCGCAGGGCGACTACCTCGTCATCCCGCGGACGACGACGCACCGCTGGATCCCGACCGGCAGTGAGCCGCTGCGCACCTACGCCGTCGAGGCCAACAGCCACATCAGCCCGCCCAAGCGCTACCTGTCCCGGTACGGGCAGTTCCTCGAGCACGCCCCGTACTGCGAGCGCGACCTGCGCGGCCCGGCCGAACCGCTGCTCGGTGAGGGCACCGACGTCGAGGTCTACGTCAAGCACCGCGGCAACGGCCCGGGCGGGCTGGCCGGCACGATCCACGTCGTCCCGGAGCACCCGTTCGACGTGGTCGGCTGGGACGGCTGCCTGTACCCCTACGCGTTCAACATCGCCGACTTCGAGCCGATCACCGGCCGGGTGCACCAGCCGCCGCCGGTGCACCAGGTGTTCGAGGGCGCCAACTTCGTGATCTGCAACTTCGTGCCGCGCAAGGTGGACTACCACCCGCTCTCGGTGCCGGTGCCCTACTACCACTCCAACGTCGACTCCGACGAGGTCATGTTCTACGTCGACGGCGACTACGAGGCGCGCAAGGGCTCGGGCATCGGCAAGGGCTCGATCTCCCTGCACCCGGGCGGCCACAGCCACGGCCCGCAGCCGGGCGCGGTCGAGAAGTCCCTCGGCGTCGAGTTCTTCGACGAGACCGCCGTCATGGTCGACACCTTCCGCCCGCTGGACCTGGGGGAGGCCGGCACCGCCTCGGACGACGGGAAGTACGCCTGGAGCTGGTCGGGCCGGGGGCCGTCGGCATGAGAAACCCCCACGACGACGCTCCGCCGGCGCTCCACGTCTCCGCGGGGACCCCGAGAGGGAGCTGGCTGGACCTCCCACCCGGCACCGGCTTCGGCCTGGCCAACCTGCCCTACGGCGTCTTCTCCACCGCCGGCACCGCACCGCGCACGGGGATCGCCATCGGCGAGCACGTGCTCGACCTGGCCGCCGCCACCGGGGACGACGTGCACGCCACCGGCTCGCTCAACGCGTTCATGGCCCGCGGGCCGCAGCCCTGGGCGCAGCTGCGGGAGCAGCTGACCGACTGGTTCACCGACGCCGCGCACCGGGAGGCGGTCGAGCCGCATCTCGTGCCGCGGTCCGAGGTGACGCTGCACCTGCCGGTGGAGGTCGCCGACTACGTCGACTTCTACAGCTCCCAGCACCACGCGGAGAACCTCGGCCGGATGTTCCGCCCGGACTCCGCGGCGCTGACGCCCAACTGGAAGCACCTGCCGATCGGCTACCACGGGCGCTCGGGCACCGTGCAGGTCTCGGGCACCCCCGTGCTCCGCCCCAGCGGGCAGCGCAAGGCGCCGGCCGACGACGCGCCCACCTTCGGCCCGTCGCAGCGGCTGGACATCGAGGCCGAGGTCGGCTTCGTCGTCGGGACGCCGTCCGAGCTGGGCCGGCCGGTGCCGGTGGCCGACTTCCCGCAGCACGTGTTCGGCGTCTGCCTGGTCAACGACTGGTCGGCCCGCGACCTGCAGGCGTGGGAGTACGTGCCGCTGGGCCCGTTCCTCGGCAAGTCCTTCCTCACCTCGGTGTCGCCGTGGGTGGTGCCGCTGGCCGCACTGGAGGCGGCCCGGGTGGCCGCCCCGGCCCGCGACGTGCCGCTGCTGCCCTACCTCGACGACGCCGAGCACCCCTGGGGGCTCGACCTCACCCTCGAGGTCCGGCTCAACGGCGAGCTCATCAGCTGCCCGCCGTTCGGCCAGCTGTACTGGACCCCGGCCCAGCAGCTCGCGCACATGACGGTCAACGGCGCCTCCCTGCGCACCGGCGACCTCTACGCCTCGGGCACCGTCTCCGGCCCCGGCAGGGACCAGCGCGGCTCGTTCATCGAGCTCTCGTGGGGCGGCACGGAGCCGCTGACCCTCGCCGACGGCACCACCCGCACGTTCCTCGAGGACGGCGACGAGGTCACCATCACCGCCACCGCGCCCGGGCCCGACGGCACCCGGATCGCCTTCGGCGAGGTGTCCGGCCGGATCGAGCCGACGCCGTGAGCTCCCCCTCCCCCACCACACCGAAGGACATCGGATTGACTCCGTACGAGAGCCTGCTGGCCGCCGTCACCGACCCCGCCGGCCGCGCGGTCCTCGACCCGGCGACCGGCGAGGTCGTGGGCCGGGTGGCGCTGCGCTCCACCGACGACCTCGACCGCGCCGTCGCCTCCGCCCGCGCGGCGCAGCCGGCCTGGGCGGCCCGCGCCGACGCCGACCGCGTCGACCTGCTGCTGCGCGCGGCGGACGCGGTCGAGGCGGCGGCCGAGCCGCTGGCCGAGTTGCTCTCCCGGGATCAGGGCAAGCCGCTCAACGGCCCCAACGCGCGTTTCGAGGTCGGCGCCTGCGCCGCCTGGCTGCGCGCGACCGCCGCCACCGAGCTGCCCGGCGGGACCGTGGTCGACGACGGGGAGACCTCCGCGGTGCTGCGCTACCGCCCGGTCGGCGTGGTCGGCGCCATCGGTCCGTGGAACTGGCCGATGATGATCACGATCTGGCAGGTCGCCCCGGCCCTGCGCATGGGCAACACCGTGGTGGTCAAGCCCTCGGAGTACACCCCGCTGAGCGTGCTGGCCCTCGTCGAGGTCCTGAACGGCGTGCTCCCCGCCGACGTGCTGAGCGTCGTCGCCGGCGAGCGGGAGGTGGGCGCCCGCCTGTCGGCCCACCCCGGCGTGGACAAGCTGGTGTTCACCGGCTCCACCGCCACCGGGCAGGCCATCATCCGCAGCTCGGCCGACACGGTGAAGCGGCTGACCCTGGAGCTCGGCGGCAACGACGCCGGCATCGTGCTGCCCGACGCCGACCCGCGCGCCATCGCCGAGGACCTGTTCTGGGGTGCGTTCATCAACACCGGCCAGACCTGCGCCGCCCTCAAGCGGCTGTACGTGCACGACGACGTGTACGACGAGGTGTGCGCGGCGCTGGTCGACGTGGCGAGGGCGATGCCGATGGGCCGCGGACTGGACGAGCGGAACGTGCTGGGCCCGCTGCAGAACCGCGCGCAGTACGAGGTCGTCGCGCGGCTGGTCGAGGCCGCCCGCGAGGCCGGCGCCAAGGTCCTGCTCGGCGGCGACCCCGACCCCGAGGCCCCCGGCCACTTCTACCCCGCGACGATCGTGGCCGACGTCGACGACGACAACCCGCTGGTGGCCGAGGAGCAGTTCGGTCCCGCGCTGCCGATCGTGCGCTTCGAGGACCTCGACGAGGCGGTCGCCATGGCCAACGGGCTCGACGTCGGCCTCGGCGCCTCGGTGTGGAGCGGCGACCGGGAGGCGGCCCGCGCCGTGGCGGCCCGGCTGGAGGCCGGCACGGTCTGGATCAACTCCCACGGCGGTGTGCACCCGATGGTCCCCTTCGGCGGGGTCAAGCGGTCCGGGTACGGGCTGGAGTTCGGCGTGGAGGGCCTCAAGTCGGTCGCGGTCCCCCAGGTGGTCAACGGCTGAGGGCACCCGGCGGCGCCCCGACACCTCCCGGTGCCGGGGCGCCGCCGCGTCGTCCCGAGCCGTACCCGGCTGCTACTGCGCCGTGTAGCCGCCGTCGACGGTGTACTGCGCTCCCGTGACGAACGCCGCCGCATCCGACAGCAGGAACGTGACCACCTCCGCCACCTCCTCCGCGGTGCCGAGCCTGCCGATCGGGTGCCGACCCGCCAGGGCGTCGTACAGCTCGGCGGGCACCTGCCGCAGCAGCGGGGTCTCGATGTAGCCCGGGTGCACGGAGTTGACCCGGATGCCGCGAGCGGCGTAGCCGAGGGCCGCCGCCTTCGTCATGCCCGCCACGCCGTGCTTCGCGGCGACGTACGGCAGCGACGCCGGGGTGCCGACGAGCCCGAGGATCGACGACACGTTGACGATCGCCCCGCCTCCGGCCTCGAGCATCGGCGGGATCTCGTACTTGAGCCCGAAGAACACCGAGTCGAGGTTGACGGCCATGAGCGCGCGGTAGCCGTCGACGTCGATGTCGGCGACGTCGCCCCTCGGCCCACCGATCCCGGCGTTGTTGACCGCGAGGTGCAGTCCACCGAACTCGCTGACCGCGAGCGCGACCGCGGACTCCACCTGCCCGGGGTCGGTGACGTCGCCGACCGCTGCGACCGCCCTGCCGCCCGCCGAGACGATCTGCGCGACGAGCCCGTCCGTGCCCTCCTGCGAGAGGTCGTTCGCGACGATGCTCGCCCCGCCCGCGGCGAGCTGCAGCGCGACGGCCCGGCCGATGCCCGATGCCGCGCCGGTGACGAGGGCCGTCCTGCCCGTGAAGTCGAATGCCATGCCCACGCTCCTCCTGTGTCGGGACCATGCACCTGTCGGGACCGTGCACGCCGCCGCCGATCGGTGGAGCCCCGCCCGTCGCACCCGGCGGAGCAGTGGACCAGCCCGGCCGAACGCCGGTCCACCCCGGTCCTGCGCCTCCGCCGCGGCCCCTGAGGGCGACCGTAGGCTGGACCAGCGGACGACTCCGGGAGGACGGCGATGGCGGCAGAGGACGGCGGGGGAACGCCCCAGTCGCAGACGTTGGACCGCGGGATCCGGATCCTCGAGCACCTCGCCGCCGTGGGCACCCCGCAGCCGATCGCCGACATCGGCCAGGCGCTGGGCCTTCACCGGTCGATCACCTACCGGCTGCTCCGGACGCTGGAGGACCACCAGCTCGTCGAGCGGGACGCCGTCGGGCACTACTGGCTGGGTCTGGGCGTCGCCGGGCTGGCCCGCGGCGTGCGGACCGACCTCCAGGCCGCCGCGCTGCCCCGGCTGAACGAGCTGGTCGCCGAGCTGGGCATGACCGCCTTCCTGGTGGTCCGCACCGGGGACGAGGCGGTCACCGTGACCAGCGTCGAGCCGCAGGACACCGCCGCGCACATCGTGTACCGCCCCGGCACCCGCCACCCCGTCGGCCGGGGGGCGCCCGGGCTGGCGCTGCTCATGCCCGACGCGCCGTCCCCCGAGGACCGTGCCGCGCTGACCGAGGCGCGCCGGGTCGGCTGGGCCAGCTCCCACGGCGAGGTGATCCCCGGCATCCGGTCGATCGCCGCGCCGGTGCTCGGCCCCGACGGCGGTGCCCGCGCCGCGCTCGCGGTGGTCTTCGTCGACGAGGGCGCCGACGCCGAGCGGGTCGGGCGGGCCGTGACCGCGGCCGCGCAGAAGGTCGCGGCCGGCCTCCGCTGAGCCCTCCCCGGGAGGGCCCTCTCCGTGCCGGACCCCGCCAGGCGGACGCGCCACGGACCCGGGGGCCCTCTGTCGCCCGCCCGGCGGGGCTGCACCCAGTGTGAGCAGGAACCGCGGGCGTCGCGACCCGGCGGCCGAGCAGCGCCGCGCGACCGCTCAGATGACGCCGAGCTCGCGGGCCTCGTCGACCATCCCGCTACGCGCGGTGACCGCGAGCTTGCGCCGGACCCGGCGGATCCGGGTGCGGACGGTGTTCCTCGTGACCGACATCCCCACGGCGATCTCGCGCGTCGACCGGCCCGCCGCCAGGTGCCGCAGCAGTTCGAGGTCGCGGTCGCCGAGAACCCGGGACCCGTCCGGCAGGGGTCCCGTCACGGCGCCTGCTCCCCCGTCGGAAGCCGCGCGGGGGCGCAGGACGTCCGGGCCGACTGCACCGGAGGGAGACGGCATCGGTCCTCCCGGGGGGGTGCACGGGCCGAGGGGCGGTGGGACACCTGACTCGGTCGCCCGCCATCCGACCGCGTCCACGCTAGCCAGGCGCGGCGTCATGGGCTTTACGCATCAGGTCCGGCTCCTTACCTTTTGGCGCATCGCGGAGGGGGAACGGCCATGCGCCCACGCGTCCGGACGGCCTCGCTCACCGGGTACGCCGGCCTGGCCCGGTCGCTGGGGCTGGACCCGGCGGACCTGACGGCCCGGGTGGGGCTGGACCTCGCCGACCTCGACGTCCCGGACCGGTGGGTCCCCGCCGCACCGGTGGCCCGCCTCCTCGAGCTCTCCGCCCGGGGATCGGGTCGCGCGGACTTCGCCCTGCGCCTGGCCGGGCTCCGCCGGCTGGGCACCCTCGGCCCGATCAGCGTGGTCCTCCGCGACGAGCCGGACCTGCGCAGCGCCATCGACCTGCTGATCCGGTACGAGCGCGCCTACAACGAGGCGCTGCACCTGCGCCTCGACCAGGTCGACGGCGCGGCCACGGTGGCGGTGTGGCTCGAGTTCGGCGAGCCGGTACCGGTCGGGCAGGCGCTCGACCTGGTCATGGGCGCCGGCCTGGGCGTCGTCCGCATGCTGGTCGGCGCGGACTGGAAGCCCCTCGCGGCCACCTTCGCCCACCCCGCGCCCGAGGACCCGGAGCCGTACCGCGCCCTGTTCGGCCCGGACGTGCGGTTCGACCAGGCGGTCACGGGACTCGTGCTGCCCGCGCGCGACCTGAGCGCCCCGGTCGTCACGTCCGACCCGTCCGTGCGGCCCTACGCCCAGCAGTTCCTGCACACCGTGGTCGCGCCCGCGGAGCCGACCGCCGCCGTCCAGGTGGCGGAGGCGGTGCAGCTGCTGCTGCCGCTGGGACGCTGCTCGATGGACGAGGTGAGCCGGCACCTCGGGCTGCGCCCGAGGGCGCTGCAGCACGCCCTGGCCGACGAGGGGCAGACCTTCTCCGCGGTCCTGCACGCCACCCGGGCCCGGCTGGTCGAGCGCTACCTGCCCGCCGACCGGTACTCACTGACCGAGGTCTCCCAGCTGCTCGGCTTCCGGGCGCCGAGCGCGTTCACCCGGTGGTTCCACGAGCGGTTCGGCACCAGTCCGAGCGAGTGGCGGCGGGCCGCTCGCGACGCGGCGGCCGAGGACGGAGACGGAGCGGGAACCGTCCGGGGAGGGTGAGCAGCAGGTCCGCCCCGGAGCGGGACCATCGCCGGACGGCGGCCCCGGGAGGTGCGTGGTGGCTTCGGTGCATGCCCGGCGGTGGTGGGCGCGAGCGTCCCTGGCCCTGGTCGCGGCGGCGTTCGTCCTCCTCCTGGCCTTCGCCGGGGACGGCGGCCTGTGGCTGGTGCTCCTGACCGCGGCGGGCGCCGCCCTCGTCGTGGCCTCGCTGTTCTGGTTCCTGCTGCACCGCGGGCCGGTGCGCTGGCTGGCCCTCGCCCTGGCCGTGGCCACACCGGTGGTGCTGGTCGTGGTCTTCGCCGCCGCCGACCTGCTGTGGGTGGCCGTGGTCGCCGCCGTCCTGCAGGCCGCCGGCGTGGCGTCCGCCCGCACCGCGCTGCGCCCGGACCGGTCGGAGTGGGCGCTGCCGGTCACCGAGGTCCCGGCACCCCAGCGGCCGTTCGTGCTGATGAACCCGCGTTCCGGGGGCGGCAAGGTCGGCCGGTTCCGGCTGCGGGAGCAGGCCGAGGAGCTCGGCGCGGAGGTGGCGCTGCTCGACCGGCCCGGCACCGACGTCCAGCAGCTGGCCCGGGACGCCCTCGCCCGGGGCGCGGACCTGCTCGGCGTGGCCGGGGGTGACGGCACGCAGGCGCTGGTGGCGCAGGTCGCGGCCGAGCACGACGTCCCCTTCCTGGTCGTCAGCGCCGGCACGCGCAACCACTTCGCCCTCGACCTCGGGCTGGACCGCGAGGACCCCAGCCGCTGCCTCGACGCGCTGCGCGACGGCGTGGAGGCCCGGATCGACCTCGGTGAGGTCAACGGGCGGCCGTTCGTCAACAACGCCTCCTTCGGCGCGTACGCGGAGATCGTCGAGAACCCCGCCTACCGCGACGACAAGCGCGGCACCACCCTGGAGGCGCTCCCCGACCTGCTGAGCCACCGGCGCGGGGCCCACCTGCAGGCCGTGGCCGGCGAGCTGGTCGTGGACGGGCCGCAGGCGGTGCTGGTGAGCAACAACCCCTACGAGGACTCCGACCTGGCCGGGATGGGCCGGCGGTCCCGCCTCGACCGCGGGGTGCTCGGCGTGATCGCGGTCCGGGTGGACACCGCCCGGCAGGCGGTCGGGCTGCTGCAGGGCGCCCACCAGCGCGGGGTGCAGGGCACCGAGGCCGCCGAGGTCGTGGTGACCGCCGACGTCCCCGAGGTGCCGGTGGGCATCGACGGCGAGACGGTGCGGCTGTCGACCCCCGTCCGCTGCACCGTCCGCCCCGGGGCGCTGCGGGTCCGGCTCCCGCGGGAGCGGCCGGGGATCCGGCCGCCGCGGGGGCGCCTGCAGTGGGCGGCGCTGTGGAACCTGGCGATGGGCCGGTCGCCCGCGCCTCCCGTCCCGGCTCCGGACCGGCCGGCCTCCGTGGGGCCGGAGGCCTGAGAGTGGGGCCTGAGGCCTGAGACCGCCCGGGCCGAGGTCCGGGCCCTCAGGACGCCGAGGTTCCGGCCCTCAGGACGGGGACGGCCGCGTCGGTGGCTCGAGGGCCTCCGGGGCGGGCGGCTCGAGGGTCTCCGAGGCCGGCGCGGGCCGGGGCACCGGCCAGGTGGCGCCGGTCTCCCGGCGGAACGCGTCCACCGCGGCCTCCACCGTGGGGAAGAAGTGCTGCGGCTGGATCTCGTGGGTCAGCCCGTAGCGCTCGATCTTGCGGCGGACCGGGTCCTTGAGCTCGGCGAACACCAGCGACTGCCCGCGCTCGTCGAGCAGCCGGTCGAGGTCCTCCAGCACGTCGGCGGCCGTGGTGTCGACGTCGGTGATCGGCTCGGCGGCGACCAGGATCCACCGTGGCGCGGGGTCGCTGCGGGCGATCGCGGTGACCTCGTCGCGGAAGGTCTTGGCGTTGGCGAAGAACAGCGGTGCGTCGAACCGGTAGATCACCAGCCCGGGGAGCCGGCGCGCGTCCGGGTAGGAGCGGACGTCGTGGTACCCGGCCACGCCGTCGGCCAGCCCGAGGACCGTCTGGTACGGCCGCCAGGCCCGGCGGAAGACGTTGAGGATGGACAGGCCGACCGCGATCGCGATGCCGGGCAGGACGCCGAGCAGCGCCACCCCGGCGAACGCGACGATCGACAGGCTGAACTCCACCCGGCGCTGGTGCCACAGGCGCGCGGTGCCCGGCAGGTCGGCCAGCGACAGCGACGCGGTGATCACCACGGCCGCCAGCGCGGACTGGGGCAGGTCCCGGAACAGGCCGGGCAGGAACACGATCATCACGATGATGAGCGCGGCACCGGTGACGCCGGTGAGCTGCGACCGCATGCCGGCCCGCTCGGCCACCGCCGTGCGGGAGGCGCTCGTGCTGACCGGGAAGCCCTGGAACAGGCCCGCGGCGAGGTTCGCCGCCCCGATGCCGATCATCTCCTGGTTGCCGCGCACCTCCTGGCCGGTGCGCTCGGCGAACGACGACGCCGTGGAGATGGTGTCCGCGAGGGAGACCAGCGCGATCGCGAACGCCCCGGCGAGCAGCGGTGCGACGTCGGACCAGGCGACCGCGGGAAACGTCAGGGGCGGGAACCCCTCCGGCAGGACGCCGACCAGGCTCACGCCGCGCTCCCCCAGGTCGAAGGCGCCGCTGACCGCGATGGCGAGGACCACCATGACCAGCACCCCCGGCACCCGGGGCGCCCACTGCCGCAGGGAGAGGACCACCGCGATGCCGCCGATCCCGACCGCCGCGGCGGCCGGCACGGTCTCGCCCCGCGCCACTCCCTGGACGAAGGCGGCGAACTCCGCGATCAGCCCGTCGGCGTCGACCGAGAACCCCAGCAGCTTGGGCAGCTGGCCGACCAGGATGGTGAGCGCCAGCCCGTTCATGTAGCCGATCATGGTCGGTTTCGAGAGCAGGTCGGCGACGAAGCCCAGCCCCGCGAAGCCGGCCGCGAGCATGACCGCCGCGGTCATCAGGGCCAGCATCGAGGCCAGCGCGACCGCCCGTTCCGGGTCCCCGCCCGCGACCACCAGCGGCAGCACCGTCGCGGCGATCATCGGGCCGAGCGAGGAGTCGGGCCCGAGCACCAGGACGCGGGACGGGCCGAACAGTGCGTAGGCGAGCAGGCAGGTGATCGTCGTGTACAGGCCGGTGATCGACGGCAGCCCCGCCAGCTGGGCGTAGGCCATCCCCTGCGGCACGAGGAGCGTGGTCAGCACGATCCCGGCCACGAGGTCCTTGACCAGCCACGCCCGGCGGTAGCCGGTCAGCGCACGGACGCCCGGGGGGACCGGTGTCATGGCCACCACCTCACGACGTGGGCCGGCCCCTGCTCAGCGGGCCGTCCCGCGGGTGCGGAACACGTCCCGCACGCGCTTCTCCACCAGGATCGGGACGAAGGCCTGCACGCGGGCGCCGGCGAACGTCGCGAGCGCCGCCGCGGCCAGGTCCCGCACCTCCTCGGGGTCTGCGCCGTACTCGCGGGCGACCCGGCCGGCCAGCAGGTCCAGGAACGACGCCCCCGGCGGGGCCGGCAGCAGGCCGTCCTCGTCCGGAGCGACTCCTGCGGCGACGACCGTCACGCTGCACCTCCTCGTGGCCCGGCCCGGGTCCGCCCACGGTCCCGGGCCGGCGTGCCGCGACGCCTCACCCGCGGCGGATGACCGGCGGGATGCGCAGGTCAGCCGCCGGGGGCGTCCAGGCGCCGGGCGAGCAGGCCGAACAGGACGCCGAGCGCGTTGGTCGCCCAGTGCGCCCCGGCGGCGGCCACCACGCTGCCGCTGCGCCGGCGCAGCTCGCCGAAGACCAGGCCGCCGACCGTGGTCAGGACGACGGCGCCCACGACGACCGCGGGGCTGCCCGCGCCCCCGACGGCATCGGAGACGCCGCGGTTGGTCCCGCCGACGTGCAGTGCGGGGAGCACGTGCCACAGCCCGAAGAGCACGGAGGTGGTGACCAGCACCTGCCACGGCCGGCAGTGGCGGGACAGCGCCCCCCACAGCACCGAGCGGAAGGCGATCTCCTCGAGGACCACCGTGCCGAGCGGGATGACCAGCAGCGCGGTGCCCAGCGCCTGCGGCAGCGGCAGGTCGTAGCGGTCGTCCTGGAACGCCGGCCGGGTCGCCGGGAGCAGCACCCCGACGACGTAGACGCCGGCCACCACGGCGACCGCCCCCAGCGCCCACCGGCAGCCCGACCGCAGGCGGTCGCGGCCCAGCCCGAGCTGCGCCCAGGTGAGCCCGTCGGCACGGGCGCAGGCGAGCAGGGCGGCCCCCTCCAGCCCCCGCACCCACCACGGCGGGTGCAGCAGGTGGTCGACGAGGTTGACCGCGACGAGGGTCAGGACGACGGCACCCGAGACCACCCGGTACCGGCGCCGGAGGGCGGCGGACGTCGTCACGCCGGTCCCGTCAGCCGTCACCGACGAGCTGCCGCAGCCGCTGGGTGTCGGCGTCGGTCCAGCCCGGCGGCTGTGCCACCTCCGCCCACGCGTCCACGTAGTCGGCCTCGTACTTGTGCCCGTGGCCGTCCGGCACGCCGGTCGAGAACGCCAGGTCGGCCGTCACCTGCCAGAAGGTCACCACGGGCAGCCAGAACATGTCGGGCGACACGTCCGGCCCCCGCTCGCCCTCGAGCCAGTCGGGGCGGGACAGGAGCAGGCGCGGCGACCACCACACGATCGGGTCGGAGGCGTTCTGCAGGTAGGCGACCCTGGGCTCCTCCCACGGTGCCGGCGGCGCCCCGAGGTCGGGCGCCTCGTCGGCGAACCGCGCGGTCCGGCCCTCGTCGTACACCGGGAGCCACTCCGGCGAGCCGGCGTCCCGGTCGGCCACGAGCCCGCGCCACAGCTCGTTGAAGTTCGGCGGCCCCGCCCACACCACGCCGGCGGTGCGGTTCTCGATGTCGGCCAGCCCGCTGAAGGCGGCCTCCCCGCCGAAGGTGCCCAGGCTCTCCCCGAAGACCAGCAGCAGCGGCCGGTCGTCCGGGGGCAGCTGCGACCAGGTGCCGTACACCGCGTCGAACAGCGCGCGGCCGGCGTCCCGGGCCTTGGCCTGGTCGACGAGGAAGGACAGCCAGCTGGGCAGGTACGAGTACTGCACGGCCACCATCGCGGTGTCGCCGTTGAACTCGTACTCCAGTGCGGCGCTGGCCGCGGGGTCGACCCAGCCGGTGCCGGTCGTGGTGACCACCGCGAGGACGGACCGGTCGAAGCCGCCGGCCCGCTGGAGGTCCCGGACGGCGAGCGCCGCGCGGTCGGCGACGTCGTCGGCCGACGCCAGCCCGGCGTAGGCGCGGACCGGCTGGAGCGCCGGCCGGCCGGAGAAGGCGGTGAGCTCCTCGGGGGTCGGGCCCGCACCGGCGAAGTTGCGGCCCTGCAGTCCGAGGTCCTCCCACGGCACCAGGGAGCCGGGGCCGCCGGACCGCTCGGGGACGGTCGGGCGGACGGCGCCGGCCTCCGTGCCGTCGTCCTTGACGCCGAACGCGGAGTTCGCGGCCCCGACCAGGCCCTGGAAGAGGACCCCGTTGAGCAGGAAGACCACCAGGGCGGTGACCACGACGACGCCGAGCGGCCGGGCCAGCCGCCGCGGCAGGAGCCGGCCGAACCCGCGGACCAGCCGGCGGGCCAGCCACCCCACCCCGCGCGCGATCGCGACGAAGAGCGCGAACACCGCCACCGCGACGACGACGATGCCGATCGAGGAGTACCCCTCGGGCGGCTCGACGCCCATGAGCAGGTGGATCTCCCGCTGCCAGTACGCGCCGAACCCCAGGGCGATCAGGACGAGCGCCGGCCCGACCACGGCCAGGACCTGCCACGCGCGGCGGCGGAGCCGGGCGGACACCCGGCGGTCGGTGACCTCCGCGACGGACCAGGCCACGGCGACCCCGAGGCCGTAGCCGATCGCCGCGGTCACCCCGCCGATGACGCCCTGCAGCAGCCAGCCCCGGGGCAGCAGCGACGGGGTGAGCGAACTGCAGCCGAACAGGACCGCCCCCACCGTCCCGCTCCAGGTGTAGCGCGGCAGCCACCGCGTCCACCGGCGGGCCGGACGCCCCGCGGCCCCGTCAGGGACGTCGACCGGCGGGGCGACGTCGGGCTCGCCGGACAGGGGCCTCGTCGCCGGCTCGGTCGTCATTCCGCACTCCCTCCGGGGAGGGCCGACGCTACGGATCCACCCGCCGCCGGAACTCGCACCAGGAGGATGAGTCGCGGACGGCGGCCCGGGACCACCATCCCGGGCATGCGAGCTGGCGTGCGGACGGGACGACGGTCAGCAGTGCGGCTGCCGGGGCCGGGCTCCCCGCCGGACGTCGCCCTGCTCCTCGCGGCGGCGACCGCCCCCGGCACGTTCGCGCGGTCGCTGTCCCCCCGGAGCGCACTGGACCAGGGCCTGGTGACCGGGCTGGCCACGGGACTGCAGTACCTGCTGTCGGTCGGGGCGCAGGACGTGCTCGAGGCCACCGCCCGGACCCTGGTCCGCGGGACACCGTCCCCGGCCGCCCGGCGCGCCGGCACCATCGCGGTCGACTGCGCGGCGGTGCCCGTCGGGCTCGCCGTGCTGCGTGCCCTGCCACCGCGCGCCGATGACCCGCTCCGGGGCGCCGTGCGGCAGACCGCCTGGCGGCTCGGTGCGACCGGCCTCAGCGGCGCGCTGCTCGGCGGCGCCCAGCTCGGCGCGCACGCACTCGACGACCGCCTCCGGCTCGGCGGGCGCCTGGCCGCCGTCCCGCTGGCGGTCCCCGTCGGCCTGGGCCTGGCCTACGTGCTGGACCGGATCCGTGCGGACCGGCCGGCCGGGAGCACCGACGAGTCGGAGGGTCCGCCGGCGCTGTCCTCCCTGGCCGTCGCGTCGGGCATCGTCGGGTCCCTCGCCGCGGCCGGGTACGCCGAGCACGTCGTCAGCGACCTCGCCGCCCGCCGGCTGGCCGCGGTCCTGCCCGGGCCGCCCGAGTTGTGGCGGCTGGCGGGCCACGCGGGCGCCCTCGCCGGGCTGGGGCTCGGCGTCTCGACGCTGTGGCACCGGGCGATGCGGCGGATCGAGGCGACGACGGCGGCCGACGTCCCGGTGTTCGAGGTGGGCGAGGGCGACCGGTGGGTGCCGCCGACGGTCAGCGGTGGCCCCGGCAGCCTCGTCTCCTGGGAGGGCATGGGCCGCGACGGCCGGCTGCACGCGCTCGCCTCGGTGCGCCCGCGGCCGGTCGCCGACCGACCCGAGGGCGTGCCGGACCTGTCGATCGAGACCGTCATGGGCACGCCCGCACTCGCCGCCCCCGTGCAGGTGTACGTCGGGCTGGACAACGCCCCCACCCCGCGGGCCCGGGTGGACCTCGCGATGGCGGAGCTGGAGCGGACCGGCGCGTTCGACCGGCCGCTGCTGGTCCTCGTCTCGCCGACCGGCACCGGCTACGTCAACTACGTCGCCGTCGCCGCCCTGCAGTACCTCGCGCTGGGCGACGTCGCGACCGTGGCCCTGCAGTACTCCCGCCGGCCGTCGCCGCTGTCGCTCGGCATGGTGCCCCGGGCCCGGGAGCAGAACCGGTTGCTGTGGCTGCGGGTCCTCCAGCGCCTGCGGGAGCGCCCGGGTCGCCGTCCGCGCGTGGTGGTGTTCGGAGAGAGCCTCGGCGCGCACACGAGCCAGGACGTGTTCCTGCACTGGGGGACGCTCGGTCTGGACGCGATGGGGATCGACCGGGCGCTGTGGATCGGGACGCCGTACGGGAGCGGCTGGATGCGCGAGGTCACCCGCGGCAACCGCCTCGACGTCGACCCCGACGCCGTCGCCGTCGTCAACGACCACGCGCAGCTCGTCGACGTCGTCGCGCGGCGTGGCTGCTCGCCGCGCTTCGTCCTGCTCAGCCACGACAACGACGGCGTGACGAAGTTCGGCCAGGACCTGCTCTGGTACCCCCCGGACTGGCTGGGCCCCGCGCGACCGACCCCGCAGGCCGTCGCGGCGGGCAGCCCGCGCGGCATCCCCCCGGCCATGCGGTGGCGGCCGGTGACGACCTTCTTCCAGAGCCTCGTGGACATGAAGAACGCGCAGACCTCCGGGGCGTTCGGCGCGTGGCAGCACGACTACCGCGCGGACCTGCCGCGCTTCCTCAGCACCGTGTTCGAGCTACCCGCGTCCGAGGAGCAGCTCGTCCGGATCGAGGAGACCCTGCAGGTGCGCGAGACCGTGCGCGAGCGGCTGTTCGCCGTCGTCCCCGGGGCCGTCGGCTGACCCGGAGGCCGCGGACATCCTCCTCCAGGGACGGTGCGCCGCCGGTGGGGCGGAGCGAGGCTGCGCGGCATGCGGGCGAGCCTCCAACAGCACCTCGGGTCCCGGCAGGTCGGCAGGGTGGTCTACGGCTCGATCATCGGGCTGGCGCTCGTCGTGGCGCTGGAGAAGCACCCGCCGGCGCCGGGGGTCATGACCGTGTGGCTGCTCGGCACCGCCCTGGCGGTGGGGCTGGCCGAGATCTACAGCGAGATCGTGGGCGTCGAGACGAGCACCCGCCGGCCAGTGACGCGGGCGCAGTTCGGGCACATGGCCGAGGACGCCGGGGCGGTCGGCTTCGGCGTCGCGTTCCCCGCCCTCTTCTTCCTGCTGTCCGCGCTCGGGCTGTTCGCCGTCGACACCGCCTTCACCATCGCGAAGTGGACGGGCCTGGGCCTGATCGGCTTCTACGGGTACTGGGCGGCCCGCTTCGCCGGCGCGGCGCCGCACCGGGCGCTGGTCAAGGGCGCGCTCGTGGCGCTCGTCGGGGCCGGGCTGATCGCGCTCAAGGCGCTCGTGCACTGACCGGCCGGACTCGCCGGATCCGAGCGCCTCACTCCTGAGCCGGCCGCGGGTCGGGCTGCGCCACCTCCGCGGCGTGCCGCCCGGCTCCCCCGCGGTGCGCTCGACGACGGCGCGGCAGTCCCCGCACCGGCAGGTCGGGGACAGCGCCGCCGCGTTCCGGACCGCGGGCCGCCGCGCTCCGGCCGTAGCGCGCGGCCAGCGGCGCGGCGCTGGACCCGTGTGCGAGGACGCTGAGGAGCACGGTGCCCGCGATGACGGCCACGGCCTCGTCGGCGGCCGGGCCCAGCTCCTCCAGCGCGAGCAGGGCGAAGACCAGGGACGCCAGGCCCCGTGGCCCGAACCAGCCGATGAAGGACACGGTGACCCGGTCCAGCCCGGAGCCGGTCAGGGCCAGCGTCACCGGGACCATCCGCACGGCGGTCAGGCTGAGCACCGCGTACAGCGCGAGCGACCACGTCACCCGGTCGAACAGGATCGGTACCGCGATGGCGCCGAACGCCGACCACACCAGCAGCGAGAGCAGGCCGCCGGTCTGCTCGGTGAAGGCCAGCTCGGTGGGGCCGCGCCTGCCCACCGTGGCGCCGAAGGCCAGCCCGCCGCAGAACGCCGCGACGAACCCGTTGCCGTGCACGACCAGCGCCGCGGCGTACGCCGCGAGGGCCAGCGCGAGCACGGCGGGCCCTGCGAAGTCCTCCGCCACCCACCCTCGGTCCCGCGCCCGGCGCAGCGACCACCCGCCGGCCGCGCCGACGGCCACCCCGGTGGCCACGCCGATCGCCAGCTCGAGCAGCGCCTGCGCCAGCCCGGGGGCCTCCACCCGTGACCCCGTCGAGATGGCTCCGGCCAGGGCGAACAGGACGACGGGCGTGGCGATCCCGTCGTTGAGCCCGCTCTCCACGTTGATCAGCCGCCGCACCCGGGACGGCACCGCCGGGTTGGTGATCACCGGCAGGCCCAGAGCGGCATCGGTGGGTGCCAGGGCTGCGCCCACCAGCAGGGCGAGCCAGAGCCCGAGGCCGGGGAACAGCCACGCCGCCAGTGCCCAGCCGGCCACCACGGTCAGCGGCAGCCCCACCGCCAGCAGCCGCACGTACCGCCCGGCGTCGGAGCGCAGGTCGTGGACCCGGACCCGGGCCGCATCGGCGAACAGGACCCAGACGAGGGTGAGCTCGACGAGGGGCGTGAGGGTCTCCGGGGCGGCGCTGGCGTCGACCAGGCCGGCCGCTGCCAGACCGGCGCCGACCACCACGAACACGATCGGGGCGCTCAGGTCCGCCCGCTCGAGCCGCGCCGACACCACGCCCCACAGGAAGACCGCCGCGGCGACGACGAGGACGGCCACCTCCACGGTCGCCCGCCCGCGCCCTCAGCGCCCACCGCGCGCAGGCCGTCGACCCCGCCGCATGGCCGCCTCCTCGCTCGTGTCCGGCGCCGAGCGTCCTGCCCGCGCGCCGACCGCGCCTCGTCCGCTCCGGGCGACCGGGCACCGGGGCTCCGGCGGGCGCACGTCATCCGCGCGGGGGGACGCCGGTCGGTACCGGTGGCCTCCTACCGTCGGCTCCGGCGGGGCCGGGGGGTCGGCACGGCCGTCGCCGCCGTCGCCGGGTGCGCGTCGACGAGGGAGCCGGGATGCGGACAGTCCACGACCTCCGGACGGCCGGGCGCCGGCTGGAGACGACGGTGCCAGGCCGCTCCGTCCGCTCCTTCGTGGCCCTCCAGGGGATCGACCGCGCGACCGCCATCGCCGCCCAGGCGTTCACCGCGTTGATCCCCCTGGTCCTCCTCGCCTCCGGGCTGGCGCCGACGGAACACCGCGACCTGGTCTCCGATCTGCTCGTCCGCAAGTTCCACCTCGAGGGTTCGGCCGCCGACGCGGTGCGCGAGCTCTTCGCGCACCCCTCCACCGCCTCGACCGGCGTGTTCAGCGTGGTGCTGCTCGTCTTCTCCGGCGTCTCGCTGACCCGGCGGATGCAGCGGATGTACCAGGACGCCTGGCGGCTCCCGCCGCGCCGCGGGGTCAGGGGATCGCTCAACGCTGCCCTCGCCCTCGCCGTCCTGCTGGTGGAGATCAGCCTGCTCTTCCTGGTCCGCACGCTGGTCGGCGCGCTGCCGGCCGGCTGGGCGGTGAGCGGGACGATCTCCGTCCTCGGGAGCGTGCTGCTCTGGACGTCCATCCCGTGGCTCCTGCTGGACCGGCGGGTCTCCTGGCGCCGGCTGCTGCCGACCGGGGCGCTCACGGCCGGCTGTGCGGGCGTCTACGCCCTGGCCACCACGGTCTACATGCCCCGGCTGATGTCCACCTACAGCCTGCGGTACGGGCTCTTCGGCGTGACGCTCGCGCTGATCGGGTGGCTGCTGTGCGTCGCGTTCATCTTCGTCACGACGACGATCCTGGCCGCCGAGTTCGACCGCTCCCCCGAGCGCTGGGCCACGCGCGTGCGGACCCGGCTCGGCCTGGAGCAGCCGGCGCGCGAACAGGCGGCCGTGGGCGGCCCCCCGCCGGCGGGCGAGGAGTTGCCCCCCGGCGACGTCCGCCCCGTGCACAGCTGCCCCTCCGCCCCGGGGGCTCGGCGTCTTCCTCGCCACCCGGGTGTCCCCGGGGACCCCGGTCAGGGTCCGGCGACCGGCGAGAAGGACCGGATCTCCTGATGACCGTCGCGGACCAGCGCCCATGACGCCTCCGGCACCTCGGGCCACGCTCCCGGAGCTCACGCAGCGGCTCGGAGACGACGAAGCGGGTGGTGGTGCCGAGCTGGTCGAGCGCTTCCCGGTCGGGGTACAGCTGCCGGGCCTGGGTCACGTCGACGGAGTGGAGCGCGAGCTGGTGCACAGGGTCTCGGTGTCGGTCCATCCCTCGGGGGCCGGTACAGCGACGGGTCGACCGCCGGCACGAGGTCGCGTTCGACCTCGGCGACCGGGCCAGCGACCCGCCCGGTCCACGCGACGTCGACGCAACCAGGACCGCTCGGCGCACACCTCACCCGCGGAGGACGACGCCGCCCGCGGGCCCTCCACGCTGAGCTGCGGGACTCCGCCGGTCGGACCGGGCAGTGCACGCACAGGGCCCGGCTGCCGCAGCAGCCGGGCCCCGGCCCGTGGTCGCGCTCAGCTCGTGGGTGCCGGCGTCCGCGGTGCGGGCGTCACCTGCTCCTCCGCGAACACGTCGCGCAGCTTCTCCTCCTGGTCGTGGCTGAGGTTCGTCTCGACCAGGACCATCTGCTGGCCCGCGAACGCCTCCTTGACCTTGTCCACCACGGCGTCGGACGACAGGACGAACAGCGCGGAGGTCCCCGGCTGGATCTCGTCGCGCATCCGGCGGATGAAGGAGTCGTCGATGCCGACGTCGGCCATGCTGCCGGTCAGGGCCCCCATCGCCGCACCGATCGCCATGCCCAGCAGCGGGATGAAGAAGATGAGGCCGAAGAGCATGCCCCAGAAGGCGCCGCCGAGGGCCCCGGCGCCCGCGAGGTTGGTGAGCTGACGCGTCTTCGGCTTCCTCGCTCCCTCGGGGTAGCTGACGACCGCGGCATCGTGGATCTTGATCAGTTCCCTGCGCTGCAGGTCCCTGAGGGTCGCCTCGGCCCTGTCCGCGCCGTGGGCGGTCGGGAACTTCCAGACGGTCATGGTGGCCATCGACTTCTCCTCTGGTGTGCGCGACCGGACCGGGCGGTCCGGGGTCAGGAGTTGAGGATCTGGCTCTTCTGGAGCTCGAACTCGGCGTCGTCGAGGACGCCGGAGTCCCGGAGCTGGGCCAGCTCGCGCAGCTGGGCCAGCTTCGTGTTGGTGTCCGTGCGCGGCGGGGCCGCCGGCTCGGCGTACTGCGGCTCGGGCGCGTACCGGGCCTGCTGCTCGGCCCACCGCCCGGCCTGGCGGCGGGAGACGCGGTTGGACACGGCGGTGGCCGTGCCGGCGACGACGGCGGTGCGGGCCATGCCCCGCAGCAGTCCTGGCATGTCGACTCCTCTGCGTTGGTCGGTGTTGGTCGGTGCACGGTCGGTCGGTGCGCGCCGGCCCGGCCGGCGCGACGACTGCTCAGCTCGTCGACTGCTCAGCTCGTCGACGAGAGGCCCGGCTCGGTCGCCGGGCGCCAGAACGCGGCGGCCATCAGCACCAGGCCGAGGAAGAGGACCTGCACGCCGAAGACGACGCACAGCACGAGCACGGTCGCCTGCGGCCAGGCGATGGCCAGCACGCCGACGACGACGTTGACGACGCCGAGCGCGAGCAGCCATCCCCAGCCCGGGATCTCGTCCCGCCCGACGACGGCGAGGCCCGCCCGGCCGGCCCCGTGGACGATCAGGGACAGCCCGGTGATCAGCACCAGCGACCACAGGGTGATGCCCGGCCAGACCGCGGCCAGGATGCCGCCGACCACCAGCACGGCCCCGAGCACGACCGACCCCCACCGGTGCCGCTCGGAGTCCCACCCGGCGGCGATCTCGAGCAGGCCGCCGACGACGAAGGCCAGGCCGAGCAGCAGCGCCAGGCTGCGCGCGGCCGCCACGGGGTTGAACAGCAGGGCGATCCCCACGGCCACGACCACCAGGCCGAGCAGCCCGACCGCGATCCGGGCCCCCCTGCGTCCCGGGGGCGCGGTCGCGTAGGGACTGGAGACGTCAGCGGTCATCTCGATTCCTCCCCCGGGTCGCAGTCCAGGGCCCGAGACTCGCCCCCGGCGGGGACCGTGACCTCATCCCCCCTGGATGACGCAGCACCCCCGGCCGGACGGGCACCGTCGCGTCATGAGGCTCAGCTGCGCAGCCGGGATCGGGGCCGCCGTCGTCGCGGCGGCGCTCACCGCGTGCTCGAACTCGTCCTCGCCGTCGGAGGCAGCATCGACGACCGCGGCGTCGTCGGCGTCGTCCAGCGCGGCGGTGTGCCAGGCCGCCGACGAGCTGCGGTCGTCGGTCGCCGCACTGGGCGACGTCAACGTCGTCCAGGAGGGCACCGCCGGCGTGAGCACGGCGTTCGACTCGGTGGAGAGCGCCCTCGCGCAGGTCCGTACGGACGCCGGGGCGGAGTACGCCGACGACGTCGACCGCGTGCAGGCCGACGCCGACTCGGTGCGCTCGGCCCTCGACACGGCGCTGGCCGACGCCTCCGCGCAGACCCTGGGCGCCCTCGCCTCCTCGGTCGGGGTCCTCCTCTCCGACGCCCGGAGCCTCGTCGACGAGATGAGCGCGACGTGCTGACCGCGACCACGGCGTCCCGCGACGCGCGTCCCCTCCGCGACGCCGTCCCGTCCGCGCGACCCACCCCGCGCGAGCGGCGGGCCGCGGGCAAGGCACTGCGCGCCGTCGCCCCCCTCGACGCCCACGCCGAGTCCCCGCGCGCGACCCGCACCCGCGACCCGCTGACCCTGCTCGAGCAGCAGGCGGCCGACCGGCTGGCCGAGCTCGGCCCCATCCGCTACGGGCGGATGCTGGAGTCTCCCTTCGCCTACTACCGCGGCGCCGCACGGGTCATGGCCGCCGACCTCGCCGGCGCGCCCCGGTCCGGCTTGACGGTGCAGATGTGCGGCGACGCGCACGCGGCCAACTTCGGCCTGTACGGCTCGCCGGAGCGGCGGCTGGTGTTCGACGCGAACGACTTCGACGAGACCCTGCCGGGGCCGTTCGAGCACGACGTCAAGCGGCTGGTCGCCAGCCTGGAGATCGCCGGCCGGCACAACGGCCTGTCCCGCAAGCAGCGCAGGGGCCTCACCCTCGCCGCCGCGGCGCGCTACCGCACGGCCATGGCGGAGTTCGCGGCCGCCCGGGACATCGAGGTCTGGTACTCGCGGATCGACGCCGACGAGATGCGCACCGAGCTCGCTCCCCTGCTGGGACCGGCCGCGCGCAAGCGCCTGGACCGGGCGCTCGAGCGGGCGCGGACGCGGGACACCCTGCAGGCGTTCGGCAAGCTGACCGAGGCGGTCGACGGAGGGCTGCGGATCAAGGCCGAGGCCCCGCTGCTCGTACCGCTGCGCGACATCGCCCCCGGAGCGGAGGGCGACAACCCGATCGAGACCTTCCAGACCCTGATCCGGCAGTACCGCGGCTCGCTGCAGTCCGACCGCCGCACCCTGCTGGAGCGCTACACCTTCGTCGACATGGCCCGCAAGGTCGTCGGCGTGGGCAGCGTGGGCACCCGCTGCTGGGTCGTCCTGCTGGTCGGCCGCGACGAGGACGACCCCCTGCTGCTGCAGATCAAGGAGGCCGGCCCCTCGGTCCACGCGGAGTTCGTGGGCCGCAGCCGGTACGTCAACCAGGGGCAGCGGGTGGTGGCCGGCCAGCGCCTCATGCAGCAGGCCAGCGACATCTTCCTCGGCTGGCAGCGGACCGCCGGTGTCGACGGGGTCGAGCGAGACTTCTACGTCCGGCAACTGCGGGACTGGAAGGGGTCGATCGAGATCGACGACCTACGACCCCAGGGGCTGGAGATCTACGGCGGACTGTGCGCCTGGTGCCTGGCCCGGGCGCACGCGCGCTCCGGCGACCGGATCGCGATCGCCGGGTACCTCGGCTCGTCGGCAGCCTTCGACACCGCGCTCGCGGACTACGCCGAGGCCTGTGCCGACGTCAACGAGGACGACCACCGCCAGCTGGCCGAGGCCGCCGCCGAGGGCCGCGTGCAGGCCCGCAGGGACATCTGACGGCGATCTGGCCGCGGGTCGGCACGTCGGACATGCGGACATGTCGGCGGAGGCCCTGCTCGGGTCTGAGCCGGGCATCACCCGGAACTGTCTTAGGTCGAACGTATGTTCGTTTCGTGATCTCGACGGCTGTGCGGCAGACCCCGTTGGAGGGCCGGCTGGTCGCGTGGCTGGGTGAGCGGCCGCTGCTGGGTGGGCGGTTGCCGGTGGCGGCGTTGACCCGGTCGCAGCGGGCCGCGGAGTTGCAGCGGGTGCAGCGGGCGCGGGCGATGTGCGCGGCGTACGAGGCGGAGCTGGTGCTGGGCCTGGCCGAGGACACCCCCGCCACCCTCGATCCGCCGCCGGGGACGCCGGGGGCGCGGACGGGGTCGTGGGCGGCGGACGGGGAGTTGCCGGGGGTGTCGGAGTTCTTCACCCCGGAGCTGGCGGTGGTGCTCAACTGCGGTCGGGGCACCGCCGCGCACCTGGCGGCGCGGGCGTGGGTGTACCGGGGGCATCTGCCGGCGACGTGGGCGGCGCTGGCCGCCGGGGCGCTGGACGAGCCGCGCGCCAAGGTGCTGGCCGAGGTGCTGGAGCACACCGCCCCGGCGGTGGCCCGGTCGATCGAGGCCGAGCTGCTACCCGAGGCCGCCGGTCTGTCGCTGGGGCGGCTGCGGCGGCGGGCGCTGGCGCTGCTGCTGGCGCGCGACGCGGCTGCGGTGGACGCCCGCCGCGAGGACGCCCAGCGGCAGGCCGACGTGCGCGTCTTTCCCTCGCCGCTGGAGGGCATGTCCACGCTGGCCGCCGAGCTGCCCGCCGAGGAGGCCGCCGAGGCCTACGACCTGGTCGACCAGCTGGCCCGGACGGCCCGGGCCGACGGTGATCGGCGGCCGATCGGGCAGCTGCGGGCGGAGGTCTTCTCCGCCCTGCTGCGCCGCCCGGCCGACTCCGGGCTGCCCGCCGTCACCGCGCGCGTGGTGATCACCGCCGCCCTGGCCGCGCTGGAGGGCAGCACGGCCACACCCGGCGCGGTCGACGGGCTGCCGATCACCGCCGGCCACGTCCGCGAGCTGCTGGCCCGCCTGGACGCCCTGGGCCTGCGGGCACCGGCGGGCGGGTCGCTGGGCGTGGCGGTCACCGACGCCGGCGGGCGGCTGCTGGCCACCGCGTCGGCGGCGCAGCTGGCCCGGCTGGCCCGCCGCGGCTGCCCCGCCCACCCCGGCGGGAACTGCGGCTGCCCGGTGCTGGACCGGCCGCCGGCCACGCCGGCCTACGCCCCGACCGCCGCCCAGCGGGGGTTCGTGACCACCCGCGACCGCGGCTGCCGGTTCCCCGGCTGCGGCCAGCCGGTGGGTTTGGCCGACCTGGACCACGTGGTCGCACACGCCGGCGGCGGGGCGACCGACTGCGCCAACCTGTGCTGCCTGTGCCGCTCGCACCACCGGCTGAAGACCTTCGCCCGCGGCTGGCGGTTCGTCCTGGACGACGACGGCACCCTGCACGTCACCACCCCGTCGGGGATCACCCGCAGCACCCGACCACCCGGGCTACGACGGGATGCGCCGCGCGCACCGGCACTCGCACCGCCGTCGGACGAGCCCCCACCACAACCGCCACCGCCGGACCACGACCCGCCACCGTTCTGACCACAGGGCAGGCGATCCGCCGACATGTCCGCATGTCGACGTGCCGACCTGTCGATCCCGAGGTCGGGCGTCGCCCTGAGGACTCTTGGGCAACGTGGCAGCTCTGGGCGACGTGGCTGCTCTGGCGAGGTGGCTGCGCGGGGCGGCTGGCGGATCGGCACGGCAACTGTTGCCGCAGACGACCGGCACACCGCACAGCGGCCCGCTCACCCGGCGCGGGTGATCCTCGGGGGTCACCGGGACCTCAGCATCAGGCGGATGGAGGGTCCCGCGCGCACCCATCGGCTCCCGGGACCGGGCACAGGGGCCGGCGCGCCGACGGTGTCGCCGTCCGGGGTGCCCGGGCGCCGTCCGCTGCTGGTGGGCGTCGCGCGGACGCTGCTCACCACCATCGGGCTGCTCGTCGTCTACTTCCTGCTCCCCCTCGACCGTGAGTTCACCGCCGGGACGGTCGCCGGGCTGGCCGCCGGCGTGGTGGCCGTGGGGCTGCTGGTCGCGTGGCAGGTGCGGGCGATCCTGCGCTCGCCCCACCCGGCGCTGCGGGCGGTCGAGGGCATCGCGCTGTCACTCCCGCTGTTCCTGCTGATGTTCGCCACCACCTTCGTCCAGCTCTCGGACACCGACCCGGACGCCTTCACCGAGCCCGTCAGCCGCGTCGACGGCCTCTACTTCGTCGTCACCGTCTTCGCCACGGTGGGATTCGGCGACATCGCCCCCGTCAGCGAGGTGGCCCGGGTCCTCACCACACTGCAGATGGTCGGCGACCTGATCCTCATCGGGCTGGTGCTCAAGCTGTTCCTCGCCGCTGTCGACCGCCGCCGCCGGGCCACCGGCGACCCGGGGTCGCCGGTGGACGCGGGCTGAGCCGCCGAACGCGGGCTGAGCCGCCGGGCCACCGGCGACGCCGCCGGCCGCGAGCTGAGCCGCCGGGCCACCGGCGACGCCGCTGGCCGCGGGCTGACCGGGGTCACACGCCGAGCAGCCGGGCCTTCTCCTGCCGGAACTCCTCCTCGGTGAGGACGCCGGCGTCACGGGCGCTGCCCAGTCGCACGAGCAGGTCGAGGCGGTCGCTGAGCGCGGTCATCGTCTCGGGGGTGAGCGCCGCCGGCACCAACCGCTCCGGCTCCGGCACAGCTGGGGCAGGAGCGCCCACGGCCGGTGCGGCCGCCTCGACCGCGGTCGCGACCAGCGTGCCGCCGGCCGCAGCCTGCGTCGCGCCGCCGGACGGCACGGCCCCGCCGGACGGCACGGCCCCGCCGGAGGGCACGGCCCCGCCGGACGGCACGGCCCCCGGCCGCGGCGGCGGGACGACGGCCACGGTCGCCGGGACCGCGCCGGCGGCGCCGTCGGGCCCGGCCGCCGCAGGGACGGCGGTCCCGATGGACTCCGCCGACGCGGGAGCCGACGCGGGAGACGACGCGGGAGTCGGCGCCGGCGCCCGGTTCTGGAGCCACTCGAGGGCACCGAGGTAGAGCGCGACCAGGGCGGCGATCCAGATCAGCACGGACAGCGTGGGCGCAGGCCAGAAGAGCAGCACCAGCGCGCCGATGGTGATGCCGGTCCACCGCGCCGGGCCGAGGTGCGCCTGCACGACCCCGCCGAGCCGGGCCGACCGCTCCGGCAGGTCCAGCCCGTCGGCGAAGCCGCGGGCCCAGACCGACACCCGGCGGGTCCAGGGCTCGCCGGCGGCAGCGGCGGCCACGGCCGGCTCCGCCCCCTCGGCCGCGGCGGCCGCCCGGGCCGCCTCCCGCCGCTGCTGCACCCGCGCCCGCGCGGCCGCGACGCCGCGCCGCGCGCCGGCCACGATGCCCAGCCGGCCCCACACGAGGGTCAGCACGAGGACCAGCAGCACGGCGGCGAGCAACCACAGCGTCCAGGACCGCAGGCTGGCGGCGAGCACGTCGTAGACCGCCCCGACCGCGTCCCGGTTGCCCTCCCGGGCCTGCGTGACCAGCAGCCCGCGGCCGATGCGGAGGGCCAGCAGCACCAGCAGGGTGAGCACGGTCGTCGTCACCGCCCACGCGCGCAGGGTGCTGCGTCGGCGCCGGGAGGTGCCCAGCGCGCCGGCGAGCGTGCCCAGCGCCAGCAGCCCCAGCCACCACCAGACCGACCTCAGCAGGTCGATCGCGGTGTAGACCTGGGGGGCGTCGGCCGGGGTCAGGATGGTGATCCCCACGTCGTCCGGCAGCAGGTCGAGGATCTGCCCGGCGATGCCGTCCCTCGCGGAGTCGGGGACCCGGTCCTTGGCCTGGCCGAGGGTGAAGCGCACCGCCTCCCCGGCGACCAGTTGGTCGTGCGCGGAGGTGAGCGCGGCCTGGGTCAGCGGCCGGAAGGGGTCGTTGGTCAGCAGCCGCTGCACGCCGGTCGCCACAAGCGAGCGGACGCCCTCCTCCACGGTCGGCCGGAAGCTCTGCAGGCGGGGCGGGAGGAGGGTGAGCGCGTCGTCGACGGCCCGCTGCACCTCCGGGTTGCTCATCACCGTGGACGTGACACGTTCGGTGATGAGCGCCTCCACCTGCGGCAGGTCCACCATCGTCTCGACGTTGGTGACGAAGACCTGCGTGTTGACCACGTTCCGGCGGGTCCACAACGAGGTGCTGGCCAGGACCAGTGCGACGGCGCTGACCAGGACCAGCAGACCGACGACGAAGCGGCGCATGGCCCTCTCCCCTCCCGTGGGCCGGCGGGCGCGGGTGCCCGGCGACGGCGGCCCAGCCTGGTTCCGGAGGACGGCGCGACTCATCACCCCCGGGGGATGAGGCGTCCGGCGACCCGCGCGCAGCACGGTCGCCGGCATGACCGAGACCGCCATGCCCCCGATCGCCGTGCCCGAGACCGCCATCGCCGACCACGGGCTCATCGGCGACCTGCAGACCGCCGCGCTGGTCACCACCGACGGGTCGATCGACTGGTTCTGCGCCCCGCGGTTCGACTCCCCCAGCGTCTTCGGCGCGCTGCTGGACGACGAGCGCGGCGGCCACTTCCGGATCCGCCCGGCGGGCATCGAGTACACCTCCAAGCAGATGTACCTGCCGGACACCGCCGTCCTCGTGACCCGGTTCTTCACCGAGGCCGGGATGGGGCAGGTCGTGGACTTCATGCCGCCGGCCGGCGCCGTCGCCACCGACACCCACCGCATCGTGCGGATCCTGGACTGCGTCCGCGGCCGGATGACCTTCGCGATCGACGTCGCCCCGCGCTTCGACTACGGGCGGCAGGCGCACCGGGTGGACGTGTCGGCCGACGGCGCCGTCCTCACCGCCAACGGGCAGCAGGTCACCCTGCACGTCGTCCGCGAACCCGACGACGAGCGGCTGGCCCAGCTCCGCCTCGGCGACGCGGACCTGCACGCCGAGGTCACCCTGGAGGCGGGCCAGACCCGCGGCGTGGTGCTGGAGTACGGCGGGGACGGCCGGCCGCGGGAGGTCCGGCCCGCCGAGGTCCGGGCGCTGTTCCAGCAGACGGTCGACTTCTGGCGCGCCTGGGTGTCCCACTCCACCTACCGGGGCCGCTGGCGGGAGGACGTCCAGCGGTCGGCGATCACGCTGAAGCTGATGACCTACGCGCCCAGCGGCGGCCTCGTGGCCGCGCCCACCGCGGCGCTGCCCGAGCAGGTCGGTGGGGAACGGAACTGGGACTACCGCTTCACCTGGGTGCGCGACGCCTCCTTCTCGGTGCACGCGCTGCTCAAGCTCGGCATGACCGAGGAAGCGGCGCACTTCGGCCGCTGGATGGGTGACCGCATCCGCGAGCGGGTCGGCTCCGACAGCGGACCGCTGAACATCATGTACCGCATCGACGGCTCCTCCGACCTCAAGGAGGACGTGCTCGACCACTGGCGCGGATACCGCGGTTCGGCCCCGGTGCGCATCGGCAACGGGGCGGCCGAGCAGCTGCAGCTGGACATCTACGGCGAGGCGCTGGACAGCGTGTACGCCGCCCTCCGGGCGGGCCTGCCGCTGCCCCACCAGGGCTGGACGGCGATCGCCCGGGTGCTGGACTGGCTGGCGGACAACTGGGACCAGGACGAGGAGGGCATCTGGGAGACCCGCGGCGGCCGGCAGCCGTTCACCTACGGGCGGGTGATGAGCTGGGTGGCCTTCGACCGCGGCATCCGGATGGCGGCCCAGCACGCCCGGCCCGCCCCGCTGGAGCGCTGGACCACCGAGCGGGACCGGATCTACCAGCAGGTCATGGAGCGGGGCTTCCACTTCTCGCGGCAGGCCTTCGTCCAGCACTACGACACCGACGTCCTGGACTCCGCGCTGCTGCGGATGCCCACCGTCGGGTTCATCGACGGCCGCGACCCGATGTGGACCACCACCCTGGCGGCGATGGACGGCGAGCTCGTGACCGACAGCCTGGTCTACCGCTACGACCCCGAGGCCTCCCCCGACGGGCTGCGCGGCTCGGAGGGCACGTTCTCGCTGTGCACGTTCGCCTACGTCGACGCGCTCACCCGCGCGGGACGGCTGGACGACGCCCGCACCGCCTTCGAGAAGATGCTGACCTACGGCAACCACGTGGGCCTGTACTCCGAGGAGATCGCGCTCACCGGCGAGCAGATCGGCAACTTCCCCCAGGCGTTCACGCACCTGGCCCTCATCGACGCCGCGACCACCCTCGACGCGGCCCTCGACGGGCACCCACCCCGCTGACCCGCTGCCTCGTCCTGAGCGGGTGAGGACGGGCGTCCGCCGTCGCATCGACCCTGGACGCCCATCCACACCCGTCCAGGAGGAGCCATGACCCAGACCGCACCCGACGACGCACTCGGCCGCATCGCCCAGGGCGACGCGCCGGTCCTCGAGACGCTGCTCGCGATGAACCTCGACGCGGCGGAGCGGTCGGGGCTCGACGCGGAGACCTACCTGCTCGTCCGGCTCGCCGCCCTCGTCGCCATGGACGCCGCGCCGGTCTCCTACGCGATCACCCTGGGCGCCGCCGCGGAGGCCGGACTGACCGCGGAGAAGGCCCAGGCCGTCCTGGTCGCCATCGCCCCCGTCGTCGGCAGCGCGCGGGTGACCGCGGCGGCCGGCGCGATCCTGCGCGGGGTCCTCGGTGCGGCCGCCCTGGCCGACCAGGTCCCCGAGCAGCGCAGCTCGTAGTACGACCGCACACCGCCGCCCGGCGCCGATCCCGCGGAGGACCCACCATGACCAGGACCGGTGCCGGCGCGGCGACGACGACGGCGGGGGCCGTGGTCCTCCCGCTCGCCCTCGCCCAGTTCATCGCCAGCTACGCCGCGTCGAACATGAACGTCGCGATCACCACGATCGCCGACGACCTGGACACCGACGTGGCGGGGATCCAGACCACCATCACCCTGTTCACGCTGACGATGGCGGCGCTGATGATCCCGGGGAGCAAGCTCACCGACATCTTCGGCCGCAAGAACTGCTTCATCCTCGGTCTGGTCATCTACGGGGCCGGCGCGCTGCTGGCCGCGCTGTCCCAGGGCCTGGGCATGCTGACCGTCGGCTACTCGCTGCTCGAGGGCGTCGGCTCGGCGCTGCTGATCCCGCCGATCTACATCCTCATCACCGTGGTCTTCGACGACCTGAAGACCCGCGCCAAGTGGTTCGGCGTCGTCAGCGGCGCCGCCGGGCTCGGCGCCGCCGCGGGCCCGCTGATCGGCGGCCTGATCACCAGCTACGTCAGCTGGCGGGCCTCGTTCCTGCTCCAGGTGGTCGTCGTCGCGGCGATCGCGCTGATGGCCCGCCGCATCGACGACCCGCCGCTCCCGGCCGAGCGGCCGCGCTTCGACCTCCTCGGCGCGGTGCTGTCGGCGGCCGGGCTGTTCTTCCTCGTCTTCGGCGTCCTGCAGACCAACTCCCACGGCTGGGGCAGCGCCCGGGTGTGGCTGTACATGGCCCTGGGCGGTGTGGTCCTGGCGGCGTACTTCCTGTACGCCCGGGCCCGCGAGCGCGGCGGTCGCACGCCGCTGGTGTCGGTGCGGCTCTTCGGCAACCGGACGTCGAACCTCGGGCTGGTCACCCAGACCGTCCAGTGGCTGGTCATGCAGGGCTCGTTCTTCGTGATCTCGGTGTTCCTGCAGCAGGAGCGGGGCTACTCGGCGATCCAGACCGGGCTCATGCTGGTGCCGGCCACCGTCGGCATCCTGCTCTCCTCCGCGATGGCGCAGCGGATGGCGAGCCGGCACCCGCAGCGGCTGCTGATCCGGTCCGGCTTCACGCTGACCGTCGGGGGCCTGGCGCTGCTGCTGGCCCTGGCCCGGGTGGACTCCGCCGTGTGGACCTACTGGCCCGGTCTGTTCCTCATGGGGTTCGGCGTCGGGGCCATGCTCACCGCGTCGGTCAACGTCGTGCAGTCGGCGTGGCCGGAGGAGGTCCAGGGCGACATCTCCGGCGTCTCCCGGAGCGTGTCGAACCTCGGCTCGTCGCTGGGTGTCGCGATCGCCGGCTCGGTCCTGGTGGCGGCGGCGGCCGGCGGGAACCCGCCGTTCCTGACCGCGATCGTGGTCGTGGGGGCCTTCGCCGTCATCGGGTGGGTCGCCGCGCTGCTGCTCCCCCGCGCACCGCGCCCCGTCCCCACCACCTGACGCACGACAGCGGCACCCCGGCCGGGGTGCCGCTGTCGTGACGGGCCGGTCAGCGGGGCTGCTGCGGCACCATGCGGTCGTACTCCTCGCGGGTCACGGCACCGCTGTCCAGCAGGTCCTGAGCCGTCGCCCGCTGCCGCGGCACCGCGTCGGCCGCCACCGACCGGATGTAGGCGTCGGTGGCCTCGCGCTGCCGCTCGATCGCGCGCTCGGAGCGCTCGGCCATCGACCGGCCCTGGGAGATCAGGTACACGAAGACGCCGAGGAACGGCAGCAGGATCGTGAACAGCACCCAGCCGGTCTTCGCCCCGCCCCCGATGTCGTGGCGCGAGAAGAGGTCCGCGTAGACGCGGAACAGCAACCAGAACCACAGGACCCAGCAGAAGAAGAGGAACATCGTCCAGAAGATGTCGAGCAGCGGCATGGGTCCTCCCTCGTCGGCGCGTGACCGCAGCGTGGCCAGGCGGCGCGCACTGCTCATCACCCCGGTGGGATGACCCCCCCAGGGCTCAGCTGCCGCGCTCGCGGGGCGCGTCCGGGAGGCCGGACAGCGCCGCGGTGAGGAAGGGCCCGACCAGCCGGCCGGCGTCCTGGTGCGCCACCGCGATCTCCAGCCCGTAGCCGTCGTGGGAGGTGAACCGGAGGGCGACCGGCTGCCGCCCCAGCCCGCGGACCTCGCCGGGCCCCAGGTCCTCCACCGTCACGTCCCGGGCGATCCCGAGGGGCAGCGGCGTGACCCAGAGCCGGAGCGCGCCGGACCGGAGCAGCAGCACGTCGTCGACCCAGGCCGCGCGCGTGCGCCGGACCGCCCAGCGCGCGCTGTACCGCCGGGACCGTGAGGTCGGCGGTCCGACACGGCACCGGAAGGACGCCAGGTCCCGGGTGAAGCGGACGCGAGCCCACACGGCCACCACGAGGACCGTTCCGCCCACGAGGACGACGGCGCCGAGCACCGCCAGGAGGGGGGACATCGGGCACCACGCTCCCTCGCGCGAGGGCCGGCCACGCGCGTGGCCGGCCGATGGGTACGCGGCCGGGTGCGGTTCACGACGAGCGTTCGACGTGGGGCTCCGGCCCGGTCGTGCGGACCTCCAGGAGGTCCAGGCCCAGGCTCCGCAGGCGCTGGAGCATCCCGTGCAGACCGGGCTGGTCCGTGGGACCCGTCCGCAGGATGGTCAGGGGCGGCTCCTCGCCCAGGTCCTCCGCGCCGATCTCCTCGAGGAGTTCGGCGGGGACCGGTCCACGCACGCGCAGCTCGTACACCTGGCGTCCCATGCGCTGCTCCTTTGCTCGAGGCGCGTGCTCCGCGGGACGGGATCGGTCGCGGACGCAGCTCACCGAGCCGGACGACCACCGCAGCCGGGACCCCGGGGACGCGGGAGGTCCGGTCCGACTGACTGAGCCTCGTCCGCCCGGCCGCCGCTCTGCCTCGTCCTGCACGGACGAGGCGACACTCTCGCCCGCGGATTGCCCGTCGGGCCCGGTGACGACCCCGCCGCCAGCCGGCCGGCTCCACCGCCGGGCGTCGGAGAGTCATCCGGGCGGGGCGATGGTCCCCGTGCGCGGCGTCCGCATGCTGGCGGGACACGACCCGTCCCGGAGGTGGGCCATGGTCATCGCCGCCGACGACTACCCGCTCGTCGACCTGCTGTGGACCTTCGTCCTGTTCTTCGCCCTGATGGTCTACTTCTGGCTGCTGATCACCGTGTTCGGCGACCTCTTCCGCCGCCGGGACGTCTCCGGCTGGGGCAAGACCGGCTGGGTCGTCTTCGTCGTCGTCCTGCCGCTCATCGGATCGCTGACCTACCTGATCTCGCAGGGCCGGTCCATGGACGACCGGGCCGCGCAGCAGGCGGCGGTGCTCAAGCAGCAGGCCGACGACCACATCCGCTCGGTGGCCGCCCCGGGGTACCGCGGGGTCGACGAGATCGCCCGGGCGAAGGCACTGCTCGACCAGGGAGCGATCAGCCAGGAGGAGTTCGAGCAGCTCAAGCGGCGCGCCCTGGTCTGACCACGACGGTCCCGCTCGAGGGGAGGGCCGCGGGATGACCGGGCCGGAGGACACCTGGCTGCACCGCTCGCTGCGGCGGTTCGCCCTGGGCTCAGGGCCGCTGAAACGCGGTTCGGACCGCGTGGAGGTCGCCGGCCGGCTGGTCGTCGCCGCCTCGCTCGTGGTGGCCCCGCCGCTGGCGGTGGCCGCGACCACCGTCGCCACCGACCACCTGGAGTCGCTGGCCGCGGTGCAGGCGGCGGAGCGGCACCCCGCCTCCGCCGTCCTGCTCGAGGACGCCCGGCGCGTGGACGGCGCCGACGTCACGGACCCGGTGTCGACGGCCGTGCCGACGCCGGCCGTCTGGACCGCCCCGGGCGGGGCCTCGCACGAGGGCGAGGTGCAGGTCCGCCCGGGCACCGCGGCCGGGACCGCCGTGCCGGTGTGGGTGGACGACGACGGCGACCTCACCTCGCCGCCCCTGGACGCGGCCGGCATCCCGGCCTCGGCCATGGCGGTGGGGGCCGTGTTCCTCATCGGGGTGCCCCTGGGGACGTGGACGCTGCACGTCGTCCTCTGCTGCGCCCTGGACGTCCAGCGCGACCGCCGCTGGGAGCGGGGCTGGGCGGCGGTCGAACCGGACTGGGCCACCCGGCTGCTGTGAACCGGCCGCGGGGTGCGGCCCCCGCGCCCCGGTCAGCCCACGGGGCCGGCCGGCTGACGCGACGGATCGGCCGGCTCCCGCGGCGCGGGCGGCCGCTGCTCGTCGGCCTCCAGGGCGTCGAGCGCGGCCACGAGCGCCTGGACCGGGATGTGCCCGGACGCGACCAGCTGACCGCCGGAGCGCCGCAGCGCGGTGGCGAACGGGGTCGCCCAGACGTTCTCGTAGACGAGGATGCCCGCCGCGGTCCCGGGGTCCAGCGCCGCCGCGGCCTCGGCGAGGTCCTCCGCCGCCAGGAGGCCCGAGGCCGCGCCCTCGAACAGCAGGGCCTCGATGACCTGCATCCGCTCCAGGTCGACCTGGGTGAGCGTCGTGACGGTGCCGTCGGGGTCCTTGCGGAGGAACACCAGGTCGAGGATGCGGATGATCCCCCGGTCGACGAGCTCGACGAGCAGGGGGAAGGCCTCGCCGGTCATCCGGTCGGTCGGGAAGGCCACGACGATGTAGTCGACGGGTCCCATCTGGTCGAGGTCGGGGGTCTGCTCCAGGTCTGCGGTCATGTCTCCCCCAGGGGACGAGGAACGGTGTTCGGCGTCCCCACGGTGCCGGGGCCGCCGGCCCCCTACGTCACCCGGCGCGGACGATCCGGGGACGACAGCGGGCGCCCGCCCCCGGAGGGACGGGCGCCCGCGCCAGCAGCGGTTCAGCGGTATTCGCTCTTGAGCTCGCGCCCGTGGACGATGATGGCGTAGATCACGATCACGTCCAGCGTGATCAGGATGACCGACCACACGGGATAGGCGGAGATGAACGCCAGGTTCACCAGGGCGCTCAGGAACGCGATCCCGACACCGACCACCCGGGCGGCCATGTTCCCGGCCAGCAGACCCACGCCGGCCAGGACGGCCACGATCCCGAGGATGAGGTGAGCCCATCCCCAGGTGTTGTAGTCCACGTTGACCACGAGACCGTTCGGGCGGACCAGGTAGAAGCCGTCGTCGAACAGGGCGATGAGCCCCTCGATCGCCTGGAACGTCCCCACCATGATCAGCATGACACCGCCGAAGACGACCCACCCCGCCCAGGCGGTGGGTCCCGGCTCGTAGCGCTCGTCAGTGGCCGGCGAGCGGCCGCGCGAGGTGTCCGTCATCTGCCTGTCCTCCTTGGTCCGCCTCCGACCCGGGGCCGGCGGTCGGGTTCTGGGTCGTGTGCGGCAGCAGCCTGCGACCGCTGCCACGGCCCGGCATCGTCCGCACCGCATGAACCGGCCGCGGCTGCCGGTGCGGCGCCCGCCCGGGGAGGAGCCGGGTCAGCCCCGTCCCGTCCGGCGGCGCGGCCCCCGGTCACACCTCGGGGCCCGAGCGGCGGGCACGCCGGCTCGGGGCCGCAGGGGGACGACGACGCCGTCGCCGGTCTCCTCGGGCCGGCGGGCCGGCCCCTGCCCGTCGCGGCCCGGCTCGGTGAACCGGCGGATCTCGAGCAGGTCCACGTCCCGCTCGGTCAGGCGGTGCACCACCTCGGTGAGGTCGCAGTCGGCCGGGACGCGGAAGCGGAACACCGTGTTCCGGGGTACCGGCGTGGGCTCGACCGGCACCCCGAACGTCGCGAGGGCCGCGGGGCTCACGACCGTCTCCACTCGTAGCTCGTACCGGTTCGGCTCCGCCTGCATGGCCACCGCTCCTCCGTCCGCCGCCCCTGACCGGCCCGCCGCCGGGCTTTCTGGCTCGCGCCGGTCGTGTGGTCGTCACCGGCGAGGGTGGGGCGGCTGCCGGTCCCTCGCCTCGTCCGCCGTGCATGAGGCCGCCGGAGAGGTCAGAGCAGGCCGCGCTCCCGAGCCCGCCGGACCGCCTGGTTCCGCCGGCTGACCGCCAGCTTGCGCAGGATGCTGCGGATGTGCGTGCGCACCGTGTTCACCGAGATGAACATGGTCGCCGCGATCTCGGCGGTGGACAGCATCTCCGCGAGGTGCTGGAGGACCTCCATCTCGCGGTCGCTGAGGTCCTGGACCACCTCCGCCGCCCCGTCCGTCGCGGTGGCGCGACCCTCGCCGGGGTGCGGCTGAGCGGTCGACGAGGGGCTCAGCCACGCGGCAGGCTCCTGCAGCCGGGGGTGGGTGCGCAGCAGGCGGCGCGCCTGGGGCGGGGTGTCGATGAAGGGCCAGCGCAGCAGCTCCGGCCGCGCGAGCTCCAGCGCCACCGCGAGCTCCTCCGCCGCCGCCGTCACGCTGCCGCCCTCCAGCAGCTGGCACGCCCGGATCACGGTGCCCTCCACCGCGGCGGCCGGGTGCCCCGCCCGCTGCGCCTCGGCCGGCGTCGCGGGATCGGGGTCCCCCGACAGCAGGCCGACCGTCGCCTGCAGGCGACGCCGCCACGGCTCACCGGTGCCGCCGTCCCGGAGGATGGCGAGCCCCTCCTCGACGTGACCCCGCGCGACGGCGAGCCGGACCACCTCGCTGACGACCTGCTCGGCGACCCACCGGGGCAGCCGGGGGCCGCGCAGGTACGGGCTCAGGCACCGCTCCGCCGAGTCGTGCTCGTGCCGGAGCCGGAACAGCTGGCTCTGCAGCACCGCGACCACCGCCGCCTCACCGCCGGCGGACGCGCGGTCGCGAAGTCGGGCGCGCGCCCGGCCCAGCCACTCCCGCGCCTCGGCGAGGGCGTAGCGGCGCAGGTGGACCCAGGCCAGCGTGGTCGCGGCGGCCGGCTCCCGGTCGGCCTCGTCCCGGCCCTCCTCCCCAGCCAGGGCCTCGGCCTCGGCGGCCAGGTGCGCGGCCCGGCTCAGGCGGCCCTCCAGCGCCTCCAGGAGCGCCAGGTGCGCGACGGTGCAGCCGCGCAGCCGGCGTGAGGCCGCCGCCTGGGCCGCCGACGCGGCGGCACGCAGCCCGGAGGTGAGTTCCTCGGAGGGCGCGTCCGTGCCGAGGGCCGCGAGCGCACGCCGCGTGCTCAGCACCGCGGCGCACTCCCGCCGCTCGCGCCGGTCGTCGTCGGGCAGCTCGGCCACCAGCGCCGCGGCGGCGTCGGCGTCGGCGAGCAGTGCGCCCGGCTCGGCGCCCGCTGCGGCGTCCGCCGTCAGGATGGTGAGCGCGGCCGAGACGCGCAGCGTCGTGCGGTCGCCCTCCTCACGCGCGGTCGCCACGGTGGCGAGGTCGGCCGGGGTGGGGGCGCCACCTCGGGCCAGGGCGACGGCGGCACGGATGACGGCGGCCTCCGGACCGGGGAACCCGGTCGGCAGCGACTGCAGCCCGCGCAACGCGGGGTCGGACCCGTGGGCGAGGAGGCGCATGACCAGCAGGTCGTCGATGAGCAGCCGCGTGGCGAAGCCCCAGTCCTCCGCGGCCACGGCGTGCCCCACCGCCTCCGGTGCCCGGCCCGCCGCGGCGTACCAGGCCGCGCAGGTGCGGTGCAGCGCGGCGACCTCGCCCGGGTGGTCGTAGGCCAGCTGGGCCTGCAGCATCTCGCGGAACAACGGGTGGATCCGGAACCCACCGGGTGCGCCGGGTGCCTCCTCCACGAACGCGTTGGCGCGGGCCAGCCCCGCGAGCACGCGCCGGCCGACCGGACGGCCGCAGAGCCGGTCCACGAGGTCGGGCCAGAGCTCCGCGGTCACGCTGACCCGCAGCAGGAAGGTCCGGACCCGGGACGCCTGCCGCTGCAGGACCTCCGCGAACAGGTACTGGGCCACGCTCCCGTCGTCGTGGGCCAGGGACGTCACCAGGCGCTCCGGCGGCGCGCCCTGCTTGAGGGAGGCGGCGGCCAGGCGCAGCCCGACCGCCCAGCCCTGCGCCTCCACGCACAGCGCCGAGGCGGCCTCGGGCGACACCGGGGCACCCATGGCGGTCAGCAGCTCGTGGGTCTCCTCGGGCGTGAAGGCCAGGTCGTCGCCCCGGATCTCCGCCATCGTCCCGGCGAGCCGGTACTGGTGCAGCGGCAGCAACGGGTCGGCGCGGGCAGACAGCAGCAGCCGCAGCCGGTGGCCCGCGTTCCGCAGGAGCAGGTCGAGACCGCCGGTGATCGACCGGTCCGTGACGTGGTCGGCGTCGTCGACGACGAGGACGACCGGCCGGGGCAGCGCGGCCACCTGCGCGGTGAGCCGCGGGACGAACCAGGTCGGCGGCGGCTCCCCGGGCACGAGTGACGGGAGGTCGGTGCACGGGATCCCGGCGGTGGCCAGCGCCCCGACGACGTAGTTCCAGAAGCAGGCAGGGTCGTCGTCGTAGTCGTCCAGCGTGAGCCAGGCGACCGGCCGGCCGTCGGTCTGGGTCCGCAGCCACGTGGACGCGAGGACCGTCTTCCCGGAGCCCGCGGGCCCGCTGAGCAAGGTCAGCGGGGAGCGCTGGACCGCGCGCGACAGCAGGGTGGTCAGGCGGGGGCGGAGCACGGTGGCGTGCGCCGGGTCGGGTGGGGTCAGCTTGGTGGCCAGCAGGCCGGCCGTGTACGACGCAGGAGCCGGCACCGCCGCACCCGGCGGGTGGGTGTGGGTCGGCGACGGACTCGCCATGACGCGTCCTCCAGCGTGCGGTCCGAACCGTCCCCGGTGTCGCCTGCTCCCTCCGGGCGACCCGACCCGGACGTGGGTCGTTCGCAGGCCAGCGTCGTCCGGTCCCCGGCGGCGCCGCAGAGCCGAAGGTCCTCCCGGCCGCCGTGCTGCGGGAACCGGGGGACGGGGACGCAGGACCCGTCGCAGGATGCCGCGCCGCGGCGGGCGACCGGCTCACCCGTTCCGGATGAGGGAGGGCTCCCGCCTCTGCCCGATGCTGGCGGCTCCGACGCACGGGAGGGCGCATGACGCTGACAGTGGACGGCGGTCCCCGGTGGCCGTGACCCCGGTGCACCCGCCCGTCCGGGGCCTCCGCCCGGTCGGGCCGGCCGGCTCCTCCGGTCGGTCCCCGGCCTCCGCGTCCCCGGCCTCCACGTCCGGGGAGGGCAGCGCGACCGCCGACGCGGTCGACGGCGCCCTCGCCGTCCTCGCGGTCGCCTCGGAGCTCCTCCGGTACCTCGTGGAGACGACGGTCCAGGGCCGCTCCGCCCTCGTCGCCCGCCTGCCGCTGACCGCGGATCGTCTCCCGGGAGTCGTCGCCCACCCGGCCTCGGCCACCCTCCGTGCTCTGGGCGGGATCGCCGACCGCGTGGTCCCCCGCGTGGCCCGCGGGGTGCTCGCCCGCCTCGACGTCCCGGCGCTCGTCCGGGAGTTCGTGGACCTGGACCGGCTGGTGGCGATGGTCGACGTGGACGCCGTGGTGGCACGGGTGGACCTCGACGCCGTCGTGGACCGCGTCGACGTCGAGCGCGTCGTGGACCGCGTGGACCTCGACCGTGCCGTCGCCCGCGTCGACCTCGACGCCGTCGTGGACCGGGTGGACGTGGCCCGCGTGGTCGACCGGGTCGACGTCGAGCGCGTCGTGGACCGGGTGGACCTCGACCGCGCCGTCGCCCGCGTCGACCTCGACGCCGTCGTGGACCGGGTGGACGTGGCCCGCGTGGTCGACCGGGTCGACGTCGAGCGCGTCGTGGACCGGGTGGACCTCGACCGCGCCGTTGCCCGCGTCGACCTCGACGCCGTCGTGGACCGCGTGGACGTCGAGCGCGTCGTGGACCGGGTGGACCTCGACCGCGCCGTTGCCCGCGTCGACCTCGACGCCGCCGTCGCCCGGGTGGACGTCGAGCGCGTCGTGGACCGGGTGGACCTCGACCGCGCCGTCGCCCGCGTCGACCTCGACGCCGCCGTCGCCCGGGTGGACGTCGAGCGCGTGGTCGACCGCGTGGACCTCGACGCCGTCGCCGCCCGGCTCGACCTCGACGCCGTCGTCGCCCGGCTCGACCTCGCCGGGCTGGCGCGGTACGTCGTCGAGGTGATCGACCTGCCCGGCCTCCTGCGCGCCTCGAGCGGCTCGGTCACCTCGGAGATGGCGCGCACCGTGCGCGTCCAGGGCGCGGACGCCGACCGGGCGGTGGAGCGGGTCGTCGACCGGCTGCTGCGCCGGCACGGCGGCCGCGGCGCGACGGGCGACGGCGCCGGCCCCGCGGGACGGGAGCCCCTCCCGTGACCCGGGCCGACGAGCGGCGTCCCCCGGACGGCGGGTACCCGTGGCACGACGCCGCGCTACCCGCCGTCCCGCGCTCCCCGGCCGCGGTGCCCGGCGCGCGGGCCGGCCTGGTCACGCGCTCGCTGGCGAACGTGGTGGACGTGCTCGTCGTCGTGCTGCTTCTGGCCGGCGGGTACGCGGCGGTCGCTGTCGGCCGCTTCCTGCTGGGCCCGACCACCTTCACGTTCCCCGCGCCGCCGCTCGCGACGCTGCTGCTGCTCGGGCTCTGCGTGCAGGCGCTCTACTTCGCCGCGACCTGGGCGGAGATCGGGAGCACCTACGGCGACCGGCTGCTCGGCCTGCACGTCGGGGACGACCTGGGCGAGCGGCTGGGCTGGGGCCGGTGCACGGTCCGCGCGGTGCTCTGCGCCTTCTTCCCCGTCGGGTTGCTCTGGGTGCTGGTGAGCCGCAGCAACCGCTCGGTGCAGGACGTGCTGCTGCGGACCTCCGTCCTGTACGACTGAGGCCCGATCACCCTCCCGAGGGGACGCTGCGGCCGACCGCGATCGCCATCGTGGGCGGCATGCCGGAGCCCGAGGTCCGACGCGCCCTGCCGCTGTGGCTCACCGTGGTCCTCGGCACCGCCGGCGCGGCCGTCGCGCTCTGGGGCGTCTCCACCTACGCGGGCTTCCTCGCCCCCGTCCTCCTGGCGTTCGTGCTGGTCGTCACCGTCCACCCGCTCGTGGGCGCGCTGGTCCGCCGCGGCGTGCGGCGGGGCCTCGCGGTCGGGCTGGCCGTCCTGCTGGTGGACGGCGGACTCCTCCTCTTCACCGCCGCCCTCGTCGTGTCGGTCGGCCAGCTCGCGACCGTGCTGCCGCAGTACTCCGACGAGTGGCAGGGGCTGCTGGACGGCGTGCGCAGCGCCCTGACCGCGGCGGGCATCGGCCGGGACCAGGCGGAGTCGATGCTCGGTTCGCTGGACCTCTCCTCGGTCGTCTCCGCCGTCGGCGGACTGCTGGCCGGCGTGACCCGGTCGGTCGGTGCCCTGGTCCTGGTGCTCGCCACGGTGCTGTTCATGACGGCCGAGAGCGCCGGGATGCCCGAGCGGCTGGCCGCGGTGCCCGGCACGTGGCGGCTGCGGGCGGCCCTCGGCGGCTTCGCCCGCAACACCCGGCGCTACCTGGTCGTGACGACCGTGTTCGGCTTCGCCGTGGCCGTCGTCGACACGGTCGCGCTGGTCCTGATGGGCATCCCGCTGGCCCTGCTGTGGGGACTGCTGTCCTTCCTGACCAACTACGTCCCCAACATCGGGTTCTTCCTCGGGCTGGCGCCGCCGACGTTGCTCGCCCTCCTGGTCGGCGGGCCGCGGCTGGCGGTCCTCGTGGTCGTCGTCTACGCCGCGGCGAACTTCGTGCTGCAGTCGGTCATCCAGCCGGTCGTGGTGGGCGAGTCGGTCGGCCTGTCGGTCACGCTGACCTTCCTGTCGGTCATCGTCTGGACGGTGGTCCTGGGGCCGATGGGCGCGATCCTGGCGATCCCCCTCACGCTGTTCGTGCACGCCCTCCTCGTCGTCCAGGACCCCGACCGGCGGTGGGCCAGGGTCCTGCTCGCAGGGCTCTCCGGCGCCGAGCCGGCCGGTGGGCGGGCGCGGGGCGATCGGCGGCGGCGGGCGGACCACGGCGTGCCGGCTCCCCGGGCGGGGTCGTCTGCGCCGGACGATGCCCCGCAGCCGGTGTCGGGGCCAGGCTCGCGACGTCCGGGGACGCCGCAGGACGTCGCGCTCGAACCGGAGAGCGCGCAGCCGGACCGACCGGCGGGAGGTCTGCCATGACGACGGTCGCGCCCAGTCCGGATCGCTTCGGCGTCCTGGACAGCCTCATCGTCCGTGCCCTGGCCGAGCTGCGAGCGGCGCGACGTGCCTGCGGGAGCGGGAACGACCCCGCGCGCCTCGACCGCCGGACGCGGGCGGAGAACGACCTCAACGCCCTCCTGGAGTACCGCCACGCCGCACACCAGCGGTGACACGCCCAGCCACCATCCGCCGCGGATGAGGCGCCGCCGTCGGCGGCCGGGTGTCCTCGGTGTCCGACACCCGCCGGACCGGGGAGAGAAGCGCGTGCCACCGCAACAGGACCGTCCCGGGACGGCGGAGAGGACGCGCCGGGCGACCGACGAGCTCGTCTCGTACCCGCTGATCGTCGACGAGGCCCGCTGGCTGGCCACCCGCCTGCTGTGCCTCTCGGGGCTGCGCTGGCAGCACGCCCGGGCCGTGGCGCGTCGCGCGAGGTCCGTGTCGGCGGTGGTCGCGCCGGCCGACCGGCCCCTGCTGGTCGCCGCCGCCTGGGTCCACGACATCGGCTACGCCCCGAGTGTCCGGCGCACCGGCTTCCACGCCCTGGACGGCGCCCTGTACCTGCGCGACCACGACTGGCCGGCGGTCGTCGTGGGGCTGGTGGCCCACCACTCCGGCGCGCGGTTCGTGGCCGAGAGCTGGGGTCTGGGGGAGCTCATGCGGGAGTTCGACGCCGACGTCCACGGCTGCGGCCCGCTGGCCGACGCGCTGACCTACGCCGACCAGACCACCGGCCCCGACGGCCGGCCCATGCGGGTCGACGACCGGCTCGCCGACATGCTGCGCCGGCACGGTCCCGACAGTCCCAACGGCCGCGCCCACCCGCTGCGCGCGCCGGCCGTCCGCGCCGCCGTCCGCCGGACCGAGCAGCGCCTGCAACGGGTCCGGGCGGAGTCCGACACCCGCGCACGGGCGTGGTGACGCCGCTCCCGGCGGCTACGTGACGGGGACGGCGAGCTCGAACCAGACCGTCTTGTCCGCGCTGCCGCGGCGGCGGCGCGCGCCCCAGCGGTCGGCGAGGGTGGCGACCAGCCGCAGCCCGCGACCGTGCTCGGTGGTGACCGCCGGGTTGCGCAGCAGCGGCTGCCCGGGGCCGTCGTCGGTGACGCCGATCCACAACCGGCCCTCGGCGGGCAGGTAGCGCACGTCCACGACGAACTGGCGCACCCCGGCGTGGCGGATGGCGTTGGTGGCCAGCTCGGAGACCAGCAGCGCCGCGGTCTGGCACAGCGCGGGCGGGACGGAGGCCAGCAGGTCGGTGACGTAGCCGCGGGCGGCCGGCACCGAGTCCGGCCACGCCGTGAAGGTCCGGCTGGTCATGTCAGGCTCCGTCCAGGCCGAGCCGGTCGGCCAGGCCGAGCACCTCGATGACGCGGCGGACCGGCGGCGCGGCCGCGCGGGTCCGCACGGGCGAGAAGCGGTTGGCCAGCCGGATGAGCACCGCCACGCCGGAGGAGTCGAGGAACCGCAGGTCGGCCAGGTCGACCAGCAGCGGCTGCACCTCGCGGGCCAGCAGCTCCTCCAGCGGCGCGGCGACGTCGGCGACGCCGGCCACGTCCAGCTCGCCGCCCAGGGTCGCGACCAGGCCACCGGATCCGGGGTCGGGTGCGACGCGGAGCCGCGCCCGCGGGGTCGCCACTACCTCGTCCATCGCATCCCCAGCAGAACGGTGTCGTCCTTCCCACCCCCGGCGGTGAGGGTGGCCAGCACATCGTCCACGGTTCCGGTCAGCGGCCGGGAGTCGGCCTCGGCCGCGGCGGCGACCAGCCGCTCCAGCCCGGTGTCGATGACCTCGCCGGAGCGTTCGACGAGCCCGTCGGTGAACGCCAGCAGCGTCGCCGGCCCGGACACCGTCACCGTCGACGGCTCGGGCCCCGCGGCGGTCCCGACGCCGATCGGCGGGGTCAGCGGGCAGTCCAGCAGCCGCGCCCGGCCGCCGCTGACGAGCACCGGCGCGAAGTGCCCGGCCGAGACCAGCCGCACCCGGCCGGCCCGGGCGTCGAGCTCGCCGAGCAGCACGGTGGCGAACTGGTGGTCGACGTCGACGTCGAGCAGCCCGCGCAGGCGGGTGAGGACGGCGGCGATGTCGTGGCCCTCGGCGAGGTAGGCGCGCACCGCGAACCGCAGCGCGGCCATCGTCGTGGCCGCGGGCAGGCCGCGGCCGGAGACGTCCCCGACGACGAAGACCACGCAGCCGGGACCGCGGGTGATGACGTCGAACCAGTCACCGCCGACCTCGAGGGCGTCGACGCCGGCGACGTAGCGCGCGGCCACCTCCACCCCCGCGACGGCGGGCACGGTCGGCAGCAGGGCGTTCTGCAGCGTGCCGGCGATGCCCCGCTGCTCCCGGTACAGCCGCTCGTTCTCCGCGGCCAGCCCCTCGGCGACCGTGCGCCGCCGCGACACGTACTCGAGGGTCGCCGCACCGGTGGCGGCCAGCGCCAGACCGGCGCCGAGGACGATCCACGGCAGCGCCGAGGCGAGTGCCCCGGTGAGCGGGGTCGGCGACGCACCGACGATCGTGACCTCGGCACTGCCGAACGGCACCGACGTCGTCCGGGTGTCCCCGCGGATGGGCAGGGGCGCCGTGGACTGCAGCAGCTGCTCCGGCTCCGTCCCCGACCCGAGGTACAGGGCGAGGTCCAGGCCCTCGACCGGCGAGTCCGGGGTCACCTGCATCCGGCGGTCGGGCGCCAGCGGCGACTCGGCGTAGATGACCAGGTCGGTGTTGTCCTGCGCCGGCATCAGCGCGTAGGCCAGCCGGTCCGGGGAGCCGGACACGATGCCCAGGATGACCAGGTCCCCGGTCGGCTCCAGCTCGCTCAGGACGTCGGGCCCGCCGTCGGGCAGCAGCGGCTCGACGCCCTGGACGGCCACCTGCTCGGCGGTGGAGTCCGTGGTCCGCCACAGAGACAGCGACTGCCCCGTCCGCGTCAGCTCGCCGGCGGCCCAGCGGGCGAAGACGTCGGGGTCGGCCTCGGTGTTGACCGCGACCTGGGCGATGTCGGCCAGCTGCACCCGGAGCACCGCCGCCTGGGTGGTCAGCAGCGTGCCGACCTGGTCCAGCTGGCGGTCCAGCAGCCGCTGCTCGCTGTGCTCGGTGACCTCCCAGGTCAGGACGGTCAGCCCGGCCGTGATCGCGACCAGCAGCAGCGCGACGAGGACGCTCATCCGGCGTCGCGCGGCCATCCCCATGTCCGGGCCAGGGTAACCAGCCCGGCCTGCGGGTCCGGCGGGCCACGCCGCCGCCCGGGCGGGACGGCGCGGGAGCACCCGGCGGGTTCCGACCTACGTCGTTCCGATTACGGACGGCGATGACGCGCCCACGTCTGGTTGACGTGTGCTCGCCGACCCGGATTGATTTCCCCATCGGGCGCCACAGGGGGTGCCTCTTCCCCGAGGAGTGCGGGATGCCGGTGTGGACGGTGCAGATCGCAGGCGGCGCGGACGAGACCGTGGAGGCCGAGCTGATGACCACTGACGGCGGGGCGCTGGTCGCGCTGTCCGAGGACGGCCTGCTGCTCCGGGCGTGGGCAGTGGGCCAGTGGCGGACGGTCCAGCACCGCGCCGACGTGCACCGGCACTCGCCGGGGCCGGCGCACCGCGGGGAGGGCATCCCGGTCGGCCTCCCGCGCCGCTGATCCCCGTCCGGGGCGGCTGACGCGGCGCTCGCCCCTCGCTGCTCGGCGCGGCCTCCGCGTCGACATCTATTCACTCGGTGTCTACTCGTGGTGTAGACAGCCACCGTGTCCCTTCCCGAGCTGCACCTCGCGCTGCTGACCGGTGGACCGCGCCACGGCTACGACCTCAAGCAGGAGCACGACGCCTGGTTCCCCGACAGCCGTCCGCTGCCGTTCGGCCAGGTGTACGCGACCCTCGGCCGGCTGCAGCGCGACGGCCTGGCCGAGGTGGTGGAGACGCGGGTGGAGGGCGGCCCCGAGCGGACGGTCTACGCGCTGACCGAGCAGGGCGAGCGGCGGCTGCGGGCGTGGCTGGCCGAGCCCGCGGCACCCACCGGCTCCGGCACCGAGGAGATCGTCCGCAAGACGGTCGCGGCCCTGCACACCGGTCTCGGCGTGCGCGATCTCGTGGCCCGCCAGCGAGCGGCGCACCTGCGCCGGATCCGCGAGCTGCAGCGCACCCCGGCCGGCACCGGCCCCGCCGAGCGGCTGGTCCGTGAACACCTGATCGCCCATCTGGACGCCGACCTGCGCTGGCTGGAACTGGCCACCGAGCTCCTGCCCCCGCCCGCCGGCGACCGGCCGGCCGACCCCGACCTCGAGAGGACGACACCATGAGCCCGACACCCGCCGCCGCGGTGCACCTGACCGGCGTCAGCCACTCCTACGGGACGACCCAGGCCCTGCGCGACGTGTCGCTGACGGTGGCCGCCGGGGAGGTCCTCGCGGTCACGGGCCCGAGCGGCTCGGGCAAGTCGACGCTGCTCCTGCTGGCCGCCGGCGTGCTCCGGGTGCAGACCGGGCGGGTGGCGGTCGGCGACACCGAGCTGGCCGACCTGGACGAGGCGGGCCGCGCGCGGCTGCGCCGGCGGTCGATCGGCCTGGTGCTGCAGTTCGGGCAGCTGGTGCCCGACCTGCCGCTGCTGGACAACGTCGCCCTGCCGCTCCTGCTGGAGGGGCACGAGCCGCGGCAGGCCCGGGCGGCCGCGGCCGGCTGGCTGGAACGCGTCGGCCTCGACGTGGACCCGCGCACCCTGCCCGACGCGCTCTCCGGTGGGCAGGCCCAGCGCGCGGCGATCGCCCGCGCACTGCTCCCCGGCCCGGCACTGGTGCTGGCCGACGAGCCCACCGCGAGCCTGGACGTCGCCGCCGGCCGCGGGCTGCTGGACCTGCTGATCGGCACGACGACGGCCGCCGGCGGCGCGGTCGTCCTGGTCACCCACGACAACGCGGTCGCCGCCCGGGCCGACCGGGAGCTGCGCCTGCTCGACGGCGCCGTGGCGCACGAGGTGACGCTGTCGTGAGGCTCCCCACCGCCTGGCTCCTCGCTGCCCCTGGTTCCGCGGCGGGCAGCACCCGGACCCGCCTCGTGGCGGCCGGTACCGCTGTCGCCGGCGGGTTGCTGATCGCCGCCCTGGCCGTCCTGCGGGTGCCCACGGTCGCCGTGCAGGACGTCGGCACCGCGTCGATCGACCCGACGTACTCCCCGCTGGTCCACGAGGCGGGGCTGCGGCCGGGTGTGGTCACCGGCTTCGTGCTCCTGCTCCTGCCCGCCCTGGTGCTCACCTGGCAGGCGGTCACCACGGGCAGCGCCCGGCGGGCCGCCGTCCACCGGGCGCTGGCGGTCGCCGGGGCCGCGCCGGGCGAGCTGCGCCTGGTCGCCGCGGTGGGCGCCGGCGCCGCCGCGCTGCTCGGCGGCGCGCTGGCCGGTCCCGTGTACCTGGTGCTGTGGCTGGGGTTCGGCGCGTCCGCAGGGCCGGTGCGGCTGCTCCCGCCGCTGGGCGCGGCCGACCTGGCGGCGTGGCTGCTCGTCGCCGTCCTGGCCGCCGGTGTCGGTGCGGCCGCCGGGGCGCGGGCGGCGGCGCGCCGGCCGCGCCGTCGCCCCCGCACGGCGGTCCGGCTGGCCGCGGTCGGCCTCGCCGTCGCGGCGCTGTTCGCGGCGGTCCAGCCGACCGGGCTGGGGCGACAGGCCCAGGTGGTCGTCGTCTGCGCCGCCGTGGTCGCGCTGCTCGGCACGGTCCTGCTGGCCGGCTCGGCGTGGGTGGAGTGGCGGCACCGCCGGCTGGTCCGCAGCCGGCGGCCGGTCGACGTGCTCGCCGCCGGTGGGCTGCGGGCCCTCGCGGGGCCCGCCGGCCGGGCGGCGGGAGCGGTCACCGCCTCCGGGGTCGCCCTCGGCGTCACGGCCGCCCTCGCCGGCGTCTTCGCCCGGCTCACCGCCACCTTCGACCCGCTGGCCGCGAGCGGCCTGCTGCTGGCCGCCTCGGCGGCCGCGCTGGCGGTGCTGGCGGCGACCGCGGCGATGGCGCTCGCGGCCGCCGACGACCTGGTGACCAACGCCCGGTCGCTGGCCTCGGTCGCCGCCCTGGGCGCGGAGCCGGCGGTGCTCGAGCATGTCCAGCTGCGCCGGCTGACCGCCACCACCGTCACGCCGCTGGTCGCGGGCACCCTCGTCGGCGGCCTGGGGTACGCCCTGCTCGACTCCGGGTTCCGGCCCAGCGCCCCGGTCGGGTTCGTCCTCGTCACCGCGGTCGTCGCCGGGGTGCTCGCCCGCGGCCTGTGCGCACTGGTCACCCGGGCGCTGCGCGGCCGGCTGCGCGACGCCGCCGACGCGACCAACCTGCGGATCGCCTGATGGAGCCGGAGCCGCAGCACCCCGCCGAGCCGGCCTGGATCGTCGCGGCCCGCCAACTGGCCGACGAGGCCCGGACGGACCCGCGGAGGGCCGGGGCGCGGGCGTCGTCCCGCCGACGTCCCCGACGCCTCCGGGCGGCCTCGCCGAGCCGACGGGACGCCGACGACGGGGACCACCACGCCGGGCCGTCATCCCACGGGACCGACCACCGTGCGCCCGTCCTCCAGGACCGCCAGGACCTGACGGCGGATCTCCAGGTCCTCGCGCGCGGTGACGACGACGGTCCGTGCGGCCGCACCCGGCGCGGTGATCTCACCGTCGCCGGTGGTCGCGCGGTTCCGTTCCTCGTCGACGCCGAGCCCGAGGTGGCCCAGGGCCGCCCCGACCGCGGCGCGGACCGGTGGGGCGTGCTCCCCCACTCCCCCGGTCACGACCAGCAGGTCGAGGCCTCCGGTGGCGGCGGTCATCGCCGCGATCTCGCGGGACAGCCGGTGCACGTACACGTCGAAGGCGAGGGTGCAGTCCGGATCGCCGTCCGCGCGTCCGGCGAGGACCTCGCGCAGGTCCCCCGACGTCCCCGACAGCCCCCGGAGCCCGGCGTGGTGCTCCAGCACGTCGGCCAGTTCCGCTACGGGGACGTCCCCGTGCTGGAGGAGCCACAGCAGCAGTCCCGGGTCGAGCGTGCCGGGGCGGGTGTTCATGACCAGACCGGCCAGCGGGGTGAACCCCATGGTCGTGTCGACCGACCGGCCGGCCCGCACGGCGGCCAGCGAGGCCCCGGCCCCGAGGTGGCAGGAGACGATGCGCAGGTCCTCGGCGGACCGGCCGGCCAGCTCCGAGCCGCGGCGGACCGCCCAGGCGTGGGACAGCCCGTGGAAGCCGTACCGGCGCAGCCCCCATCGGCTGTTCCACTCCCGCGGCACGGCATAGGTCCGCGCGGCCGGGGGCAGCGACGCGTGGAAGGTGGTGTCGAAGCAGGCGACCTGCGGCACACCGGGCAGCAGGCCGGTCGTCGCCTCGATGCCGGCGAGGGCACGCGGGTTGTGCAGCGGGGCCAGGTGGCTGACCGACCACAGGTGGCTGGTCAGCAGGTCGTCGACGAGGGCCGGGCCGCCGTGCCGGGGGCCGCCGTGCACCACCCGGTGGCCGACGGCGTCGACGTCCCCGTGGTCGGCGAGGAACGCCCGGAGCGGCTGCAGGTGCCCGGCGCCCGCCCACGGCTGCACCGTCCGGCTCCCCGCGACGCCGCCATCGTCGGCCAGGAGGGACAGCTTCAGGCTGCTGGAGCCGGCGTTGACGACCAGGACCCTCACGAGGACGCCGGCTCGTGCAGCGGCTCGTCGCGGCCGACGACGGTGGGGCCCGCGCCGGCGCCCCACTGCCAGTCGCGGATCTCGGGCAGGTCCTCGCCGTGGGCCCGCACGTACTGGCGGTGCCGGATGAGCGTGGTGCGCAGCCGGTCCCGCAGGTGGGCCGCCCGTGTCCGCAGCCGCGGCACCCGGTCGATGACGTCGATGGCCAGGTCGAAGCGGTCCAGCCCGTTGAGGACGCACATGTCGAACGGCGTGGTGGTGGTCCCCTCCTCGACGTAGCCGCGCACGTGGACGTTGTCGTGGTTGCGGCGGCGGTAGGTCAGCCGGTGGATCAGCCACGGATAACCGTGGTAGGCGAAGATCACCGGCTTGTCGGTGGTGAAGTAGGAGTCGAACTCGGCGTCGGAGAGCCCGTGCGGGTGGGCGCGGTCGTCCTGCAGCCGCATCAGGTCGACGACGTTGACCACGCGGATCCGCAGGTCGGGGAAGGCCCCGCGGAGGATGTCGACGGCGGCGAGGGTCTCCATCGTCGGGACGTCGCCCGCGCACGCCATGACGACGTCCGGCTCGGACCCCGCGTCGGTGCTGGCCCACTCCCAGATGCCGAGGCCCTTGGTGCAGTGCGCGATCGCGGCGTCCACGTCCAGGTACTGCAGCGCCGGCTGCTTGCCCGCGACGATCACGTTGACGTACTGGCGGGTCCGCAGGCAGTGGTCCGCGACCGAGAGCAGGGTGTTGGCGTCCGGCGGCAGGTACACCCGGATGACGTCGGCCTTCTTGTTGACCACGTGGTCGATGAAGCCGGGGTCCTGGTGGGAGAAGCCGTTGTGGTCCTGTCGCCACACGTGCGAGGTGAGCAGGTAGTTCAGCGACGCGATCGGCCGCCGCCACGGGATGCCGTTGGTGGTCTTCAGCCACTTGGCGTGCTGGTTGACCATCGAGTCGACGACGTGGATGAACGCCTCGTAGCAGGAGAAGAACCCGTGCCGGCCGGTGAGGAGGTAGCCCTCCAGCCAGCCCTGGCAGAGGTGTTCCGACAGCACCTCCATGACCCGCCCGTCGGGCGCGAGGTGGTCGTCGTCGGGCTCCCGCCGCGCCATCCAGGCCCGGTCGGTCACCTCCAGGACCGCGCCGAGCCGGTTGGAGTTGTTCTCGTCGGGCGCGAACACCCGGAAGGTGGTGGGGTTCCGCCGCACCACCTCCCGCAGGAAGGTGCCGAGCACGCGGGTGGCCTCCACCGCGCCCGTGCCCGGCTCGGGCACCGGCACGGCGCAGTCGCGGAAGTCGGGCATCCGCAGCGGCTGCAGGAGCGCGCCGCCGTTGGCGTGCGGGTTGGCACTCATCCGGCGCTGCCCGTGCGGGTGCAGGTCCCGGACGGCGGCGACGGGGGCGCCGGTCTCGTCGAACAGCTCCTCCGGTCGGTAGCTGCGCATCCACGCCTCGAGCACCTCCCGGTGGCCGTCGTCCTCGCGGGCGTTGGCGAAGGGCACCTGGTGGGCGCGCCAGGTGCCCTCGACGCGGTGGCCGTCGACGTCGGCGGGACCGGTCCAGCCCTTCGGGGAGCGCAGCACGATCATCGGCCAGCGCGGCCGCGTCAGGTCGCCGTCCCCCCGCGCCCGCCGCTGGATGGCGGCGATCTGGTCCAGGCACTCGTCGAGGGCGGCGGCGAACCCCTGGTGCATGCGCGCCGGGTCGGAGCCCTCGACGAGGTGCGGCGTGTAGCCGTAGCCGCGGAACAAGGCCTCGAGTTCCTCGGGCTCGATGCGGGCCAGCACGGTGGGATTGGCGATCTTGTAGCCGTTGAGGTGCAGGATCGGGAGGACGACGCCGTCGCGGGCCGGGTCGAGGAACTTGTTGCCGTGCCAGCTGGTGGCCAGCGGCCCGGTCTCCGCCTCGCCGTCCCCCACGACCGCGGCCACGAGGAGGTCGGGGTTGTCGAACGCGGCGCCGTGGGCGTGCATCAGGGCGTAGCCGAGCTCGCCGCCCTCGTGGATCGAGCCCGGGGTCTCCGGGGCGACGTGGCTGGGGATCCCGCCCGGGAAGCTGAACTGGGTGAACAGCCGCTTCATCCCGGCCGCGTCCAGGGAGACCTCCGGGTAGACCTCGCTGTAGGTGCCCTCCAGCCAGGCCGCCGCGACCGGTCCGGGGCCGCCGTGACCCGGGCCCATCACGTACACCGTGTCCAGGTCGCGGGCGGCGATGGCCCGGTTGAGGTGGGCGTACACGAAGTTCAGGCCGGGGGTCGTGCCCCAGTGGCCGAGCAGCCGGGGTTTGACGTGTTCCGGCCGCAGCGGCTCCCGCAGCAGCGGGTTGTCCATGAGGTAGATCTGGCCCACGGAGAGGTAGTTCGCCGCGCGCCACCACGCGTCGAGCGCCGCCAGCTCCCCCTCGGTCAGCGGCCCGGCCGGGTCGGTCACCGGCCCCTCCCTCCGGTTCGCAGGCCCCGTGCAGCGGGGCGCGGGGTCCTCCACCACATCGCCGCCACCGACCCTCGGGCCAGGGACGGAGGTCCCGTCCGTCGGGTCGTCGGTCTCGGCCGGTCCCCGTGCGCCGGTCCCCCACGCGCGGGCCCAGCGCCCCGTCCCCCGTGGGCGTCGGACCCTGTTCCGCGCACCACGGGCGGCCGCACGGTGGGCCGGTGGCACTCCCCCGGCTGCGCGCCGACGAGCTGCTGAACGTCTGGGCCGACGACCGGCGGGCCCCGATGCAGATCGCCCTGCTCGGCATCTTCGACGCCGCCCCGTTCCGGCGGCCCGACGGCGCCCTCGACACCCCCGGCATCCGCGCGGCGCTGGCGGCCCGCGCGCACCGCGTCCCGGCCCTGCGCAAGCGGGTGGTGTGGACCCGGGTCGGTGAGGGCCGGCCGGTCTGGGCCGCCGACCCGTCGTTCGACCCGCTGCGCCACGTCGTGCAGGCGACACTGCCCCCGGGCGCGCACCTCGGGACCTGGGCCGCCAACCGCGTGCTCTGCCCGCTGGAGCGGGACCGGCCGCTGTGGCGGGCCGAGGTCGTCGACGGTCTGGACGGCGCCCGGTTCGCCGTCCTCGTCGTCCTCTCCCACGTCCTCGCCGACGGGCGCGCCGGCATGGCACTGGCCGGGCAGCTGCTCGACCCGGCACCCGACGCCACCCCGGCCGCGCCCGCCTCACCAGCAGTGCCGCCGCTGCCGACGCACCGGGAGCTGGTGCGCGACCGGCTCCAGCAGGTCGTCGCGCAGCTGCGGGGGCCCCGCGACCGGGCCCGCGGCCGGGCCCTCGGCCGGCAGGGACTGCGGCAGCTCCGCGACGTCGTGACCGAGCTGGGGGTCCCGGTGCCGGCCACCTCCCTGCCGCGCCGGGTGGGCCCGGACCGGCGGCTGGCGGTCCACCAGCACCGGCTGGAGGACCTGCAGCGCACCGGGCACGCCCTGGGGGTCACCCTCAACGACCTGCTCCTGACCGCTGTCGCCGGCGGCCTGCGCGACCTGCTCGACGGCCGCGGCGAGCGGTTGCCCGGTTCCGTTGTGCGCGCCAGCGTCCCGGCCGCCACCGGCGCCCCCGGTGGGCAGGTGGTGGGCCTGCTGCTCGTCGACCTCCCGGTCGGTGAACCGGACCCGCTGCGACGGCTGGCGCTGGTCCGCCGCAGCACCACCGCCGGCAAGACCCGGCTGCGCGCGGCCGCCGGCAGCGTCGTCGACATCCACTTGCCGGCCGCGGTGGCCCGGCCGGTCGTCCGCTGGGGACGCCGCTTCGGCAGCCGCAGCATCCGGCTGTCGATCACCGACGTCACCGGCCCGCCGGAGCCGCTGTGGCTGGCCGGGGCCCGCCTGGTGGAGGCGGTGCCGATCGCGCCGCTGGTCCCGGGGGTCCCGATCGCGGTCGCCGCGCTGTCCCACGCCGGCGCACTGGCCGTGTCCGTCGACGCCGACGGCGCCCTCGGCGACCTCGACGTGCTCGCCGACGGCACCGCCCGGGCGCTGACCGGCCTGACGCAGCGGGCCCGCACCGGCGCCCGGGTGCCGTCGCTGCCGGCGCCCCTCGTCCGCGCCGGCCGCAGGGTCGTGGAGGCCGCGGTCGATGTCGACCGCGATCCCGCCGAGGTGTTCGCCCTCTGCAGCGACCCGTGCTCCGAGCCGGCGTGGAACCCGCAGGTCGTCGCGGTCCAGCAGCTCACCGCCGGGCCCGTCGGACCGGGGTCCCGCTACCGGCTGCGGTTCCGCTCGGGCGTCGGCGACAGCACCGTGGAGGTGCTCGGCTTCGACCCACCCCGGGCGTGGACCTCGACCAGCACCTCGGCCCGCCTCGACGTCCGGTTCGAGGGCGAGGTCGTGCCCGACGCGGGCGGGTCCTCCCTCCGGTTCCGGGCGGAGCTGCGGCCGCGCGGTGCCCTGCGGCCGCTCGCCCCCGTGCTCCGCCGGGTGCTCCGCCGGCGCTGGGAGCAGGACCTCGCGACGCTGCGCGCGCTGCTGCAGGAGCGGCCGCCGAGCGGCGTGCGCCCCGGCGCCACCCCGGTCCCCTGACCGCCTCCGGTCCGGCCGGTCGGTGGCGGTCAGGGACCGAGGTCCCCCGCGGCTGCGCCCGGCGACCCTGGGGTGGGCAGCCCCGCCTGCCTAGCGTGGCGCCGTGCAGGCCAGGGACGTCATGACCCGCTCCGTCGTCACCGTGGGACCGGAGACCTCCGCCAAGTACGCGGCGGAGGTCATGGCCGAGCGCGGCTTCGCGGCCCTGCCCGTCGTCGACGACGCCGACCGGCTGGTCGGCATCGTCGCCGAGGCCGACGTCCTCCGGGACCGGCTGCCCCAGGACCCCCGGCTGCACCTGCGCCGCGACGGCGACGCGCCGGCGGCCCCGGCGCTGCTGGTGCACGGGGTGATGACCGGCGAGGTCCGGACGGTCCAGGGCACGGCGGACATCGCCGACGTCGCCCGGCTGTTCGTCGACGAGCGGCTGCGCAGCGTGCCCGTGCTGGACGGCGACCGCCTCGTGGGCATCGTCAGCCGGCGCGACCTGCTGCGGACCCTGGTCCGTCCGGACGCGGAGATCCGGCACGACCTCCTGCACCTCGTGGAGGGCTACACCGGGTCGGTGGACGCGTGGGCGGTCGCGGTCGCCGACGGCGTGGCCACGATCCAGCGCACCCGGGGGACGCCCGACCCGTCCCCCGAGGTCGAGGAGCGGGCCCTCTCCGAGCTCGCCCGGACCGTCGGCGGGGTGGTCAGCGTGCGGGTTCTCCCGGCGGAGGCGCCGAGCCGTTCGTGACCGGTGCGCTCGCGCGGGCGCGTGCCCGGCATCACCGCACGGGCGCGGAATGGTTGAACGGTCAAGTGCCTTCAGGACGGGCGTGACCCACGGAACGGACGCCACGACGGCGACGAGCTCGCCCGTCTCGAAGGCCGCGACGACCGCCGCGCCGCTGCACCCGCTGCTCGCCGAGCGGTGGAGCCCCCGCGCGCTCGACCCCCGCCACGACCTCACGGTCGACCAGCTCACCGCGCTGCTCGAGGCCGCCCGCTGGGCGCCGAGCGCGTCGAACACCCAGCCGTGGCGGTTCGCCGTCGCCCGGCGCGGCAGCACCGAGTACGCCGCCCTGCTGGAGGCGCTCGCACCGGGCAACCAGGCCTGGGCGCACGCCGCCTCGGCGCTCATCGTGGCCGCGGCCGAGACGGCCGGCCCCGACGGCGCGGTCCGCCCGTGGGCCGTCTACGACACCGGGCAGGCGGTGGCGCACCTGTCGGTGCAGGCCCAGCACGAGGGTCTGGCCGTGCACCAGCTCGGCGGCTTCGACCGGGACCGGGTCGCTGCACTCCTGGCCACGCCGGACGGCGTCGTGCCCCTGGTGGTGCTGGCTGTCGGCCGGCGTGACGACGAGGTGCAGCTCGGCGAGCCGTTCGCCAGCCGGGAGTCGGCCGCCCGGGACCGGCTGCCGCTCGACCAGCTCCTGCTGCCCCTGTAGCCCGGTCGTCCGGGGCCGCCGGTCAGGGAGGGCCGTCCCGGCCGGACGGCGACGGCGCCCCCGCGCCCGGGGCGACGTCTGCGCCCGGGGCGACGTCTGCGCCCGGGGGCGCGGCGCCCCGGCGGGGCAGCGTGGCGGACGCGCAGGCCGCAGCGAAGGCGGCCGCGGCGGCGACCAGGAACGCCGCCGTGAAGCTGCCCGTCCGGTCGGCGATCCACCCGCCGAGCTGCGGACCCGCCAGCTGCGCCGCCCCGAAGACGAGGGTGACCGCGCCGAAGGCGGCGGCGAAGCGCCGGGGGTCGAGCCGGTCGGCCAGGTGGGCGGCCAGCACGGCCGGGGCCCCGGACATCGCCAGGCCGAACACGAGCGCGGAGAGGACGGCCCAGGGTTCGCCGCCGACCGGGACCAGCAGGATCGCCGCGGTCATCCCCACGTAGGCCCACGTCATGGCCGCCCGCCGTCCCACGCTGTCCGACCAGCGGCCGAGCACCACCCCGCCGAACGCGATGCACACACCGGTCAGCGCGAAGACCGCAGCGGCGTGGCCGGTGCCGAAGCCGGCGTCGTCCTCGTACGCGGCGACCAGGAAGGTCATGTAGACCGAGATCGCCAGGCCGTACCCGCCGTAGGAGAGGGTCGCGCCGATCCAGCCCGGGACGGCTCGCAACGCCGAGATGCGGACCGGACCGGAGACCGGGGCGACCGGCGGACGCAGCCACCGCAGCGCCGCGACCGCGACGAGCGCCGCCAGCACCGCCTGGATCCCCCACACGGGCCGCCACGAGCCGGCGCCGCCGACGGCGTGCACCAGGGCGGTGAGGATGCTGCACGCCAGCACCCCCAGACCCACCCCGCTGCCGGTCAGCCCGATGGCCAGGCCCCGGCGGGACCCGCGCACGGCGGATCCGGCGATGCCCGGGGCCGGCACCCAGATCATCGCCCCGCCGAAGCCGGCCAGGACCATGCCCGCCACCAGGACCGGCACCGACGGCGCGAGGGAGAGGACCACCAGCCCGGCCGTGGTGCACAGCAGGCCGGTGCGCACCGAGGTCGCCGGCGCCATGCGGCCGGCGGTGAGGCTGACCACGAGGGTCCCCGCGAGGTACGCGGTGAGGTTGAGCGTCCCGAGCAGTCCGGCCACGACGTAGGAGTGCACGAGGTCGGCGGTGACGGCGGGCAGCAGGAGCGCGTAGCCGAAGCGCCCGAAGCCCTGGGCCACGGCGGCGGCCAGCACCAGCACCGGGAGCAGGACCCGTGGCCCCACCACGGAGCCGCGGCGCCCCGCAGCCCGAGCGCGCAGTGGTCGCACCGGAACCGTCGGTACGGGCGCTATGCCGTGGTGGTGACCGCGGCCAGCACGGCGGGGAAGGCGTCCTCGGCGGCCCGGCGCAGCTCGGCGTCCGTGCGGTCCTGGACCGGGTGCGGGACCAGCACGTACGGCGCCGCGAAGCCGAGCGCCACGCCCTGCAGCCGCGCGGCCTCCTCGAACGCCCGGCTGGCGAGGAAGACCCCGACCACGCCTCGGCGCTCGAGGTCGGCGATGTCGTGCACACTGCACGACGTGCACGAGCCCTAGTCGGCCAGCGCCTCGATGACCACCTCGCACTGCTCGGTGATCTGGTGCCGCAGATCGACCGGGGCGACCCGCGCGAACGTCGGCTTGCGGTAGCGGCGCACCGTCGCGCCCTGGTCCACGAGCAACTGCTCGAGCCGATCCAGGACGACGTCCCCGCGGGCCTTGCTGATGTCGAGCAGCCCCACCGCGCGGCCCCGCAGCGAGGGCGGGCGCGGCAGCGGCGCCCGGACCGGCGCCCGGCGTTCACCGGTGGGATCGAGGACCGTCGTCATGCCCGTACCTCCTGTGTCACCGGGACGCTCCCCGTCTCACCGGCCACCCAACCACCGACGATCGCACTGAACAGGCCGGCGTCGCCCCCCGCGGAGACGACGAGCAGCCCGCCCGGCCGGAACTTCGGCAGGTCGTCGGCGGCGACCCCGGACGGCAGGCCCTCGGCCATGCCGCCGGCGCCCCGCACCAGCTCGCCGGCCGGCAGCCGCAGGAGGCCGTCCAGCTCGGCCAGCAGCCGCGGCCGGTCCCACCCGGCTTCACGGAAGACCCGCCCGTGTTCCGGGGAGACGACGAGCATCGCGTCGAAACCCATCGTCAGCTTGGGGTGCGCGTTGACGCGCAGGCACGCGGCGAACGAGCGGGCCAGCGACTCGGGGTCCCGGCTGAGCTGGTCGACCACGGGCTGCACACCCGATCCGGCGAAGACGGTCACGGCGTCGCCGGGCACCCCGCGCTCGGCCGCCAGCGGGAGGAACGGGCTGTCGTGCTCGCGCTCGGCGAAGCAGAAGGTGAACTTGCCCGGGTTGCCCAGGGTCGCCCGGTCGACCTCCCCGGGACGGCCGCCCCCGACGTTGCGCACCACGAGTTGCAGCGCCCGGCCGATCGTGGCGTTCGCACGGTTGCCCTGCCCGAGGGCGTTGACCCCGCTGTTCATCCCGATCCGGGCGGCGACCGGCCCGTTGACGACGACCACCGGGCCCGCGAAGTAGGTGGTGGCGAGCACGCCGTGCAGCGCGAACTCCTCGGCGCACGCCGCCTCCAGCGCCGCGAGGACCACCGGCAGGTACTCAGGCAGGCAGCCGGCCATCACCGCGTTGACCGCGACCTTCTCGACGGTGCACTCCACGAGGTCCGGCGGGACGACGGCCACCACCTCACCGGGGTCGCGGGCCGTACCGCGCAGCATCCGCAGCACCCGCTCGGGAGTCGGCGGCACCACCGGCAGCCCGTCGGTCCACCCCCGGTCGAACAACGCCTCGTGCTCGTCCTCGAGGTCGGCCAGCTCCACCCGGCGGCTGGTCAGCCCGGTGCTCCCGTAGCGCGCCTCCAGCGCGTCCACCCGGGCCGGGTCCACCGACAGGGACCCGCAGCCCGGCCGGTGCTCGGGCAGGTCCGCGCCCAGCCCGGCGACGCCGGTCAGCGCCTCCCACTGCTCGCGGCTCCAGCCCACCACCCGGGCGGTCTCCACGCCGTTCTCGACCCGCAACAGGGTGGGGACGGTCTCGACGTCCAGCCGGTAGGACACCTCGAGGGCGGTGTCGTCGTGGTCGAACCAGTCCGGGTCGTCCTGGCACCACACCGCGGCGCCCAGCCGCCGCAGCACCGGTTCGACCAGCACGCAGGTCGGGCAGTCCCGCTTCACCACCGCGACCAGCCCGTCCGGCACCTGCACGGGGGCGACCCTAGCGGCCTCCGCGGTCCCCTCGCAGTGCGCGACGCAGGAGCACCGCGCAGGGACGCACGACGTCATCGAGGAGGAGGATCGGCGCCCACGCCGCTCCCGCGGAGGAGGCCCGCATGGCGAGGTACCTGGTGAACGACGCCGGCCTCGCCCACGCGCGGGAGCTCATCGCCGCGCGCCGGTACGTCCTGCGCAGCGAGTGGGGCCGCGTCCAGCCCTCCGCCGAGGACGAGAACGCGTTCCTCGCGCGGCACTCGTGGACGGACTACTCCGCCTGGCACCTCGCACTCACCGAGGGCGCCACCGAGGGCACCAAGGCGCGGTACGCCTTCGTGTACGGCGACTTCCGCCGCGTGCACCGGATGGGGATCATCGCCTGCCACTACCGGGCCGCGGAGTGGGGCCACAAGGAGATCGAGCTGGCGGCTCACGACCTGCTGCAACTGCTCGACGCGACGCGGGCGTGAGCCCCGTCGCCGGGAGCCGCGGACCCGCGGCGGAGCTCCCCCGATCGGACTCGAACCAACAGCCCCGCGAGTTGATCTCGTGGTCGTTGGCAGCGGTGAGTCAGCTATGAACGTGGAGCTCGGACAACGTGCGACTACCGGTATCGGTTGACAGCCGTCTGCACTCAACGGCGGTTTGTTGGTCGTGAGTTGGTCGTCGAAGCGATGCTGGATCCGATCGGCACCCATGACCGGGCGAAGGCGGATCCGTCACCCATCGGCCTCGAAGCCCACGTGCAGATGGCCTCGATGCCGGATCGACACCGGACCGGGGCACGGGATCACGATGCGGGTCTTCCTGGTCGCTGGCTGCGGCGGTGCATGACGACGTCGCCGCCGCCTCTGACGCCGCTCAAGACGGCGCCGCCGCCCAGATCATCTGCGGGCTCGCCACACCGATGGCCCCGCCTCTGCAGAGCCCGACCATGAGGCGCGCCGGACGACGACGCTCCCCGGTGACAGGGGTCAGCTCTCAGGCGCCGTCGACACGGTTGCACACCCCTCGTCGCCTTGACCCTGCGAAGGCCCCTGGCTAGCTTCGAACACCGTCCATCCGTGGTGTGCATCACACGCATTGGTGCACCTCCGTCATCCCACGGTCTCGCCCCCGGTCGCGGCGTGTGTCGCCGTTGGGGCGCCCATGAGCGGAGAAGCATGCCCGAGGAACCCTTGACTCCCGATACACGGCCCGCCGGACTCTCCCGCCGGGCCTTCGTCGGCATGGTCGGTGCCACGGCGGTCGGCGCGGTGGCGGCTTCAGCCGGCACCGCCGCCGCGCACGAACGGCCGTTCACGCCCGCCGCCCCTCCGGACGGCGGGGAGCGACCCAACATCCTCATCATCATCGCTGACGACCTGGGCTGGGCCGATCTGTCCAGCTACGGGGCACCGCACATCTCGACGCCGAACCTGGACCGGCTGGCGAAGGAGGGCGTCCGGTTCACCGACGGCTACGCGGGGTCGTCCACGTGCTCGCCCACGCGGATCAGCCTGTACACCGGGCGGTACCCGGGGCGCCTGTATGCCGGGTTGCGCGAACCGATCGCCGGGCCGGATGCGACCGATCCGCAGCGCGGCATCCCTCCCGAGCACCCCACCATCGCCTCGCTGCTGCGCAACGTCGGATACGCCACGGCGATGTTCGGCAAGTGGCACTGCGGCCACCTGCCGTGGTTCAGCCCGCTGAGGTCCGGCTGGGAGGAGTGGCTGGGCAACCTCAGCGGCGGCGTGGACTACTTCTCCAAGGTCAACCGCGGGGGCAGCTACGACCTGTACGAGAACGAGGTGCCCTACCAGGACCTGCGGTACTACACCGACATCCTCACCGAACGCACCGTGGAGTACCTCCACCGGGGCCACCAGAAGCCGTGGCTGCTCAACCTCAACTACACGACGCCGCACTGGCCCTGGGAAGGCCCCGGGGACCAGGCCCTCAGCGCCGAGCTCACCGCCCGCGCGACGTCCGGCGACAGGGCGGCCCTGTTCCACCACGACGGCGGCTCGGTGGCCAAGTACGTGGAGATGGTCCAGGACATGGACACCTCGATCGGAGCAGTGCTCCGGGCACTCCGGGACACCGGTCAGGACCGGAACACCATCGTGCTGTTCAAGAGCGACAACGGCGGAGAACGGTTCTCCTACACGTGGCCGCTGCGCGGAGCGAAGATCGACGCCCTGGAGGGCGGCATCCGCATCCCGACGATCCTGCGGTGGCCGGCGGGGGTGTCCGGCGGGCAGGTCTCTGACCTCCCGGTGATCACCATGGACTGGACCCGCACGCTCCTCTCGGCCGCGGGCGTCGCCCCGGATCCCGGCTACCCGATGGACGGCCGCGACCTGAGCCAGTACCTCTGGGGCTCAGGGCAGCCCCCCTCGGAGGACCTCTTCTGGCGAGTCGTCGACCAGGGCGCGCTGCGGCGCGGGAAGTGGAAGTACTGGGTCTCGCACAACGTCGACCGCAGCGTGCGAGAGGAGGCACTGTTCGACCTCACCGCCGACCGGCGAGAGGAGGCCAACCTGGCCGCGAAGGAGCCGACGCTGCTGGCCGACCTGCGCAACGCCTGGAACCGGATCGAGGAGACACTCCTCGACTACCCGCCAGGCGCTGTCCGCGGAGAATGACCCGCCATCTCGACGCTGGGACCCCACGGTGACGCGTTGCTGCTGCGAGCGGCGGCCGAGCGGGCATCCGCGCGTGCTGCGCGCGACCGGGCCCTGACGGCGCGGGCGCGCCTTGCCGCCCCACCCGCAACGGGCCCGCAGGGCTGAGTCAGCCGATGGTTCGTCGGTCGCTCGCCGGTCGTCGGGCCAGGCTCTGATCACGTACCAGCCCGCTCGCCGGCGGTGTTGCTCCCCCGATTGGACTCGAACCAATAACCCTGCGATTAACAGTCGCATGCTCTGCCAATTGAGCTACGGGGGATCGGCGGGACGGACCCGCGCGCCTGGACAAGAGTACCCGACGCCGTCCGAGGGCCCGCGCAGGGGGCTGTCGCGTCGCGCACACCCGGACGCCCCGTTACGGTGATCACTCCCTTCCGAGTCAGCAGGAGGTCCCCGTGGCGAAGCTGTCCTTCCTCGCCGGCTTCGGTGCCGGGTACGTGCTCGGCGCGAAGGCGGGCAAGGAGCGTTACGAGCAGATCCGCAAGGCGTGGGAGAACGCCAAGGACAACCCGCAGCTGCAGGGCGTGGCCGGCATGGCCCAGGCCCGCGCCGACGCGGTCGTCAACTCGGTGAAGGCCCGCATGGGCCGCGACAGCGGGCCCGGGCGACCGACGGGCTCCACCGCGCCGGGGCCGGTGCCCCCGCCGCGCTGAGTCATCCCACCTGGTCGGCGGCCACGGCCTCGGCGAGCTTCTGGCGGGCGGCCTCCCGCGCGACCGGGTCGCTGCGGTCGGCGTCGTCGTCGAAGACGACCGTCCACTCCCGGGCGGCCTGACCGGGCACCCGTCGCGCGACCAGCACGACCTCCCCGCGGCCGGGCAGCGGCGCCCGCCGGCTGGCGACCACCGTCTGGTCCACCCGCCGGCGGACGACGGCCGGCAGGTCCCCCGCGTCGCGCAGCGCGTGCCGCTCCACCGGCAGCCGCGCCTGCACCCCGGGCTCCACCTCGGTCAGTGCGGTGACCTCGAACCGGCCGCCGCCGTCACCGGTCGCCGTCCACCGGGCCGACGCCACCTCGTGCCACGGCAGGACGCCGACGCGGCCGGCCTCGGGCAGGGGCAGGTCGGCCGGAACCCGGCGCAGCCCGCGGGACGTCGCGACCAGCCAGCCCTCGTCGCGCACGAGCGCACCCCACGCGAGCACCCGCTCGTCGGGATCGGTCGAGGCGAGCACCACCGCGCGGACCGGCTCCGGCGGCCGGGTGAACCGCCGCCGAACCCTGTCGAGCACACTCACTGGGCCAGCCCGCCCATCGCCCGCTGCCGCAGCGAGATCGCCTGCTGCTCGAGCGCCATCAGCTGGCTGAACGCCTTCATGTACTCGTCGGCGGCCTCGACCGGGTTCATCCGCTGCAGCCGGCCCTTGAGCGCGGCGACCTGCCGCACCGTGTGCATCTCCTCCAGCCGGGCCAGCACCGCGCTCACGTACGCGGCGTCCGCCTCGTGCGCGGAGCGCAGTGGCTCGACGGCCAGCGCGGTGAGCTGCGCCCGGGCGCTCTCGCTCGTGCAGTGCGCGGCGACCTCGTCCAGCCAGGCCGGGCCGGTGACGCGGGTGGCCGCCGCTCCCCCGGTGCCGGCGACCGCCGCGGCCACCGCGGCGTAGTCGGGGTCGGTGTAGGCCTCGACGGGGATCGCGTCGAACATCGGACCGGCGAGCTCGGGCACCTGCAGCGCCGTCTTCACCGCCTCCCGCTCCACCGCGACGGCGATGTCGTCCGGCGACCGCTTCGGCGTCCGGGGACCCCGCGGACGCTGCGGTGCCGCCCCCTCCCCCGTCAGCCGGCGCACCCGCTCCAGCACCTCGGCCTCGTCGGTGTTGCCGATCATCCCGGCCAGCTGGCGGGCGTAGGCCGGCCGCAGCGCGTGGTCCTTGATCTGCGCGACCAGCGGGACGGTCTTCTCCAGCGCCGCGACCCGGCCCTCGACCGTGTCCAGGTCGTAGCCGGCCAGCGTCGTCTTCAGCACGAAGGCGATCAGCGGCGTCCGCCGGGCCACCAGGTCGCGGACGGCGGTGTCCCCGTGCGCCTGGCGCAGCTCGCAGGGGTCCCGGCCGTCGGGCTCGACGGCGACGAAGGTCTGGCCGACGAAACGCTGGTCCTCGGCGAAGGTCTTCATCGCCGCGTTCTGCCCGGCCGCGTCGCCGTCGAAGGTGTAGATGACCTCACCGCGGAACTCGTCCTGGTCCATCAGCAACCGGCGCAGCACGCTGATGTGCTCGGGCCCGAACGCGGTGCCGCAGGAGGCGACGGCGGTGGTGACGCCGGCGAGGTGGCAGGCCATCACGTCGGTGTAGCCCTCGACCACCACGGCCTGGTGCCGGCGGGCGATGTCGCGCTTGGCCCGGTCGACGCCGTAGAGGACGGTGCTCTTCTTGTAGAGCGGGGTCTCCGGGGTGTTGAGGTACTTGGGGCCCTGGTCGTCGTCCATCAGCTTGCGGGCGCCGAAGCCGATGACGTCGCCGGTGATGTCGCGGATCGGCCAGACCAGCCGGCGGTGGAACCGGTCGATGAGCGTGCCGCGGGAGGACTCCTTGGCCAGCCCCGCGGTGACCAGCTCCTGCTGGGTGAAGCCCTTGCCGCGCAGGTGGCGGGTGAGGGTGTCCCAGCCGCCGGGGGCGTAGCCGCAGCCGAAGTCCAGCGCCACCTGCCGGTCGAAGCCGCGGTCGGCGAGGAACTGCCGGGCCGGCGCCGCCTCCGGCGAGCCCAGCTGCTCGGCGTAGAAGGCCGCCGCCGCGGTGTTGGCCGCGACCAGCCGGGCCCGCTGCCCGGCCTGCTCCCGGGAGGGCGCCCCGGTGGGCCGGCCGCCGTCGTCCTCGTAGTGCAGCTCGACGTTGGCCCGCCCGGCCAGCAGCTCGACCGCCTCGGTGAAGGAGAGGTGGTCGACCTCCTGCACGAAGCGGATGACGTCGCCGCCCACGCCGCAACCGAAACAGTGGTAGAGCCCGCGACTGGGCGTGACGTGGAAGGACGGCGACTTCTCGTCGTGGAACGGGCACAGGCCCTTGAGCGAGCCACCCCCGGCGCGCTTGAGCTGCAGGTGCTCACCGACGATGTCGTCGATCTTGCTGCGCTCGCGGACCAGCGCGATGTCCGCGGCCCGGATGCGTCCCCGCCCGGCCATCAGCTGCCTCCCGCGGCCACGGCACCACCGGCGATCGCCGCGGTGGCGGCGGCCTGGTCCCGGCGGGCCATCACCAGCGCCAGCCACAGCAGGAAGACCTGGTGGTCCAGCGGCAGCGACTCCTCGGCGGTCAGCGTCGGTCGCGGTGACCAGCCGCCCGTCGTCCCGGTCTCGGCGACCTCCCGCCCGGCGGAGAGGTAGCGGTACCCGCCCTTCCAGCGGGACACCACCTCGGCCACGAGCGGCGTGCCCTCCAGGTCGGCCGCCCAGGTGCCCTTCCAGAACGACGTCTGCCGCGCCCGCAGGCGGGTGGCGTCCTCCGGATCGACCGCCCAGCGGCCGGTGAGCTCCCTCGTGCGCTTCGCGAGCACCCACTCGCGATCCCCGACGACGGCCGTGGCCGCCTCCTTCCAGTTCGAGGCCCGCAGCGTCGCGACGACGACGCCGTCGCGCAGCACGGGCAGCACGCCCTTCGCGACGCCGGCCGAGCCGGCCTTCCCGAGTTCCAGCACGGGTGCTCCTCAGCCGATCCCGGGCGCGCCGGCGACGCTCTCGCCGGTCGCGCGGTAGAGCAGGTAGGCCGCCGTCTCGCGCAGGATGTAGCGGAACTGCGTGGTGCGCGTCTGCACCGCCGGGCCCTGCCGGGTCGGCGAGCTGTCGGCGGTGATGCCGGCGTCCTCGGCCATCCGCTCCGCCCGCATCGCGTGCCACGGGTCGGTCACCAGCACCGCGGAGCTCCAGCCGCGCTCGTCGAACGCCGCACCGACCGCGCGCATGCTCTCCAGCGTGTCCACGCCCTCCTCTACCGGGAGCAGCGCGTCCGCCGGGACGCCGGCGTCGGTCAGGTAGTCCGCACCCGCCTCCGCCTCGGTGAACTGGTCTCCGGCGGCCTTGCCGCCGACGGTCACGATCACCGGGGCGACGCCGGCCTCGTACAGCCGCAGCGCGTGCTCCAGCCGAGCCTCGAAGATCGACGACGGGACGCCGTTGTACTGCGCCGACCCGAGCACCACGATCGCGTCCGACGCCGGGCGGGCGTCCTGCCGCGCCGTCCACCAGATCGCGGTCGCGGTCGAGACGACGAGCAGGAAGAACGCCAGGACGGCGGCACCGACCGCCCGGCCCACCAGGCTCCCCGCACGCACCGCCACGAGTCATGGGTACCACGCGCTGCTGTCGCTCCGGCGGCGCCCGCGACGGTGCGTCCCGCCACCCCGCTCTCAGGAGCCGGCGCGCTCGGCTCCCAGCGCGGCGCGACCGGCCTCCAGCCGGGCGACCGGAACGCGGAACGGCGAGCAGGAGACGTAGTCCAGCCCGACCTGGTGGAAGAAGTGCACCGAGTCGGGGTCGCCGCCGTGCTCCCCGCAGACGCCGAGCTTGAGGTCCGGCCGGGCCCGGCGCCCGCCCTCGACGCCGACCTCCACGAGCCGGCCGACCCCGGGCCGGTCCAGCGACTCGAACGGCGAGACGCCGAAGATCCCCTTGTCCAGGTAGGCGTGGAAGAACGCCGCCTCGACGTCGTCCCGGGAGAAGCCCCACGTCATCTGGGTGAGGTCGTTGGTGCCGAAGGAGAAGAACTCCGCGGCCTGCGCGATCTCGTCGGCGGTCAGCGCGGCGCGCGGCACCTCGATCATCGTGCCGATGAGGACGTCGAGCTCCAGGCCGCACTCCTCGAACACCGCGGCCAGCACCTGCTCGGACTCCTCACGGATCGCCTCGAGCTCCTGCACCGCCCCGACCAGCGGGATCATGATCTCCGGCCGCGGGTCGCCGCCGGCCGCCCGGCGCTCGCAGGCCGCCTCGGCGATCGCCCGCACCTGCATGGCGAACAGGCCGGGGACGACCAGCCCCAGCCGGACGCCGCGCAGCCCGAGCATCGGGTTCTGCTCGTGCAGCCGGCGGACGGCGGTCAGCAGCCGCAGGTTGGCCTCGTCGGGGTGCCCCTCGGCCTCGGCGACGGCCACCCGCACCGACAGGTCGGTGAGGTCGGGCAGGAACTCGTGCAGCGGCGGGTCCAGCAGCCGGACGGTCACCGGCAGCCCGTCCATCGCCTCGAAGATCTCCAGGAAGTCCTGCTTCTGCAGCGGTGCGAGGGCGTCGAGCGCCTCCTGCTTGCCCTCGTCGTCCTCGGCGAGGATCAGCTTCTCGACCAGCTGCCGGCGGTCGCCGAGGAACATGTGCTCGGTGCGGCACAGGCCGGTGCCGTGCGCCCCGAAGCGCCGCGCCCGGGCGGAGTCCTCCGGGGTGTCGGCGTTGGTCCGGACGTCCATCCGCCGCCGCGCGTCGGCGTGGGTCAGGATCCGGTGCACGCTGCGCACGAGGTCGTCGGCGTCGGCGGACTCCGGGTCGATCTCGCCCTCGAAGTAGCGGACCACCGACGACGGCTCGACCGGCACCTCGCCGAGCCACACCCGGCCGGTCGAGCCGTCGATGGAGAGGACGTCGCCCTCGCCGACCTCGACGCCGCCGGGCGCGGTGAACCGCCGCGCCTTGGTGTCCACCTGCAGCTCCTCGGCGCCGCAGACGCACGTCTTGCCCATGCCGCGGGCGACGACGGCGGCATGCGACGTCTTCCCGCCGCGGCTGGTCAGCACGCCCTCGGCGGCGATCATCCCGGCGAGGTCGTCAGGGTTGGTCTCCCGCCGGACCAGCACCACCTTCTCGCCGCGCCCCGCCCACTCGACCGCGGCCTCCGACGAGAAGACCGCCTTGCCGACGGCGGCGCCCGGGGAGGCGTTCATGCCCTGGGTGAGCTGCTGGGCATCCCCGCCGGAGACGAACCGCGGGAACATCAGCTGGGCCAGCTGGTCGCCGGTCACCCGCCGGACGGCCTCGTCCATGTCGATGAGGCCCTCGTCGACCAGCTGGGTGGCGATGACGAACGCCGCGGCCGCCGTCCGCTTGCCCACGCGGGTCTGCAGCATCCAGAGCTTGCTGCGCTCGACGGTGAACTCGATGTCGCACAGGTCGCGGTAGTGCGATTCGAGCCGGCTCATGATCGACATGAGCTCCCGGTACGCGCCCTCGTCGATCCGCTCGAGCTCGGGCAGCGGCACGGTGTTGCGGATGCCGGCGACGACGTCCTCCCCCTGCGCGTTCTGCAGGTAGTCGCCGTACACGCCCTGGGCGCCGCTGGACGGGTCGCGGGTGAACGCCACCCCGGTACCGGAGTCCGGGCCGAGGTTGCCGAACACCATCGAGCAGACGTTGACGGCGGTGCCGGCGTCGCTCGGGATGCGCTCGCGGCGGCGGTAGAGGATCGCCCGCTCGGAGTTCCACGAGTCGAAGACGGCGGTGATGGCGAGGTCCATCTGCTCGCGCGGGTCCATCGGGAAGTCGCGGCCGCACTGCTCGGCGACGATCGCCTTGAACCGGCCGACGACGTCCTCCAGGTGCGCGGCGTCCAGGTCGAGGTCGGAGTCGGTGCCCTGCTCGCGCTTGGCCTCGTCGAGGGCGTGCTCGAACAACTCGCCGTCGATGCCGAGCACGGTCTTGCCGAACATCTGGATCAGCCGCCGGTAGGAGTCCCAGGCGAAGCGCTCGCTGCCGGACTGGGCGGCCAGCCCGCGGACCGAGTCGTCGTTGAGGCCGACGTTGAGGACGGTCTCCATCATCCCGGGCATGGACGCCGCGGCCCCGGACCGCACGGACACCAGCAGCGGGTCCGACGGGTCGCCGAGGGTCTTGCCCATCGCCTTCTCCAGGGCCGTCAGGTGCTCGGTCACCTGGTCGGCCAGCTCCGGCGGGGTGCTGCCGTGCTCGAGGTAGTGGCGGCAGGCGTCGGTGGTGATGGTGAACCCCGGCGGCACCGGCAGCCCCAGGTTGGTCATCTCGGCGAGGTTGGCGCCCTTGCCGCCCAAGAGGTCCTTCTGGTCCTTGTTGCCCTCGCTGAAGTCGTAGACCCAGGTCGTCTGCCCCGATCCGCCCACCGTGCACCTCCGCGCTGGCTGCGAGCACGGCCCCGAGACCTAGACGTCTCATACGTCCTATCGGGACCTAGGAGGGCGATCCTGGCCCACCCGGGAGGCGGGCACCAGCCTCCCGTGCCGCCGGCACCCGACCGGAGGACCCCGGCGTCAGCCGGCGGCGACCCCGCACACGCGCGGGCCGTCCTGGCTGACGACGGTGAACGTCGAGGTGCTGCCGTCGGCCCAGCCGATCTCCACCCGCTGCACCGGCACGCCGTCGACGTCCGCCGCGGAGGTGCCGGTGATCTCGCCGTCGCCGGCCGCGGCGTACTCGGCCGCCATCTCGGCGGCGGGCACGCGGGCCCGCTCCTCCTCGCACAGCAGCTGGTGGGCGGTCTCGGTGTCGCCGTCGGCCAGCGCGTCGAGGAAGACGCCGGTGACCTCGCGCGCCTGCTCGTCCGGGGTGCCCTTCACCAGCGGCAGGCCGACCGCCATGGCGACGGCGACCAGCACCGTCCCGCCGAGGACGGCCAGGATCAGCCCCCGCGCGCCGCGGGGGGTGCCGGTGTGCAGCGCCTCGGGGCCGTCGTCGTACAGGTAGGGACCCTGGACTCCGCTCATTGCTCGACTCCGGTCTCGATCCGCTCCTCGCGCGACACCGCGGGTCGCCTCCGCGCTCGCTCCGCTCCTCGCTCGCCGGCGCTCGCTGCGATGCCCACTCGCTGTCGGCTCCGGGCGGCATCTCGCTGCGATGCTGCCCCGACCGTCGTTCTCGCGGCACTCATCCGCCACTCACCATCAGCTCGGCCCCGGCCGGCGGCCGGGGGTCGTCACGGTCGGCCAGCCAGCCCTCGGGCAGCGCCACCGGACGCGGCGGGCTGGTCCGCCCGCGCGGCCCGCCGAGGACGGCGGTCGGGTACGGCTGCTCGGGGATGCCGGCGAGCAGCTCGGCGAGCTCGTCCAGGGAGCTGACCATCGCCAGCGAGCGCCGGACGTCCGACCCGACGGAGAAACCCTTGAGGTACCAGGCGACGTGCTTGCGGAAGTCGGTGCAGCCGTGCAGCTCGCCCTGCTCCTCCGACAGCAGGGTGGCGTGCCGGTGCATCACGGCGGCGACCTCGCGCAGGGTCGGCAGCGCCCGCTGCGCCCGCCCGGCGAAGGCCGCTGCGAGGTCGCCGAACAGCCACGGGCGACCCAGGCAGCCCCGCCCGATGACGACGCCCGCGCAGCCGGTCTCGGCCACCATGCGCAGGGCGTCGTCGGCCTCCCAGATGTCGCCGTTGCCCAGCACCGGGATGTCGACGGTCTCCACCAGCCGGGCGATGGGCGCCCAGTCGGCGGTGCCGCTGTAGAGCTGGTCGGCGGTGCGCCCGTGCAGGGTGATCGCCGCGGCGCCCTCGTCCTGCGCGATGCGGCCGGCGTCGAGGTAGGTGACGTGGTCGGCGTCGATGCCGATGCGGGTCTTGACGGTGACCGGCACGTCGCGGGCGGCGGCGACCGCGGCCCGGACGATGTCGCGGAAGAGCACCCGCCGCCACGGCAGCGCCGACCCGCCGCCCTTGCGGGTCACCTTGGGCACGGGGCAGCCGAAGTTCAGGTCGACGTGCGCCGGGCGGGTGCCGGCCACGCCCTCGTCGACGAGCATCTCGACGGCGCGGCCCACGGTCGCGGGGTCGACGCCGTAGAGCTGGACGGAGAACGCGTCCTTCTCGTCGGGGGTGGCGCGCACCATCTGCAGCGTCTTCTCGTTGCGCTCCACCAGCGCCCGCGTGGTGATCATCTCGCAGACGTAGAGGCCGGCGCCGAACTCGCGGCACAGCGTGCGGAACGCCGGGTTGGTGATGCCGGCCATCGGCGCGAGCACCACCGCGGGGTCGACGGTGAGCGCGCCCAGGCGCAGCGGCGCGGTGGCCGTCGCTGGCTCAAGCGTGCTGGTCACGTCTCCCAGGGTAGGCGGCGGGCCGGGGTGTCCCACGCCACCGGTCGCGGCGCGGCACCGGCACGAGCGGGTGCGCTGCCGCCCGGTTCCGAGGGCGGGAACCGGGCGGCAGCGCACCCACTCAGGGCGGTCGGACCGCTCAGCAGACCGGCAGCTTGGCCTTGAGGTAGCTCTCCACCTGGCCGAGGGCGATCCGCTCCTGGCTCATCGAGTCCCGCTCGCGCACGGTCACCGCGTCGTCCTCGAGGGTGTCGAAGTCGACGGTGAGGCAGAACGGCGTCCCGATCTCGTCCTGGCGGCGGTAGCGGCGGCCGATCGCGCCGGCGTCGTCGAAGTCGACGTTCCAGCTCGCCCGCAGCGTCGCGGCGAGGTCGCGGGCCTTGGGCGAGAGGTCGGCGTTGCGCGACAGCGGCAGGACGGCGGCCTTCACCGGCGCCAGCCGCGGGTCCAGCCGCAGGACGGTGCGGGTGTCGACGCCGCCCTTGGCGTTGGGCGCCTCGTCCTCGGTGTAGGCCTCGATGAGGAAGGCCATGAGCGAGCGGGTGAGACCGGCCGCGGGCTCGATGACGTACGGCGTCCAGCGGGTGTTGGTGCCCTGGTCGAAGTAGGTGAGGTCGGCGCCGGAGTGCTCCGAGTGCGTCTTCAGGTCGAAGTCGGTGCGGTTGGCGATGCCCTCCAGCTCACCCCACTCCGAGCCCTGGAAACCGAAGCGGTACTCGATGTCGACGGTGCGCGTCGAGTAGTGGGAGAGCTTCTCCTTGGGGTGCTCGTAGTGCCGCAGGTTCTCCGGGGCGATGCCCAGGTCGGTGTACCAGCGGGTGCGCTCGTCGATCCAGTACTGGTGCCACTTCTCGTCGGTGCCGGGCTCGACGAAGAACTCCATCTCCATCTGCTCGAACTCGCGGGTGCGGAAGATGAAGTTGCCCGGGGTGATCTCGTTGCGGAAGGACTTGCCGATCTGCCCGATGCCGAACGGCGGCTTCTTGCGCGCGGCGCCCATGACGTTGGCGAAGTTCACGAAGATGCCCTGGGCGGTCTCCGGGCGCAGGTAGTGCAGGCCGGACTCGTCCTCCACCGGGCCGAGGTAGGTCTTGAGCATCATGTTGAAGTCGCGCGGCTCGGTCCACGCGCCCTTCGTGCCGCAGTTCGGGCAGGAGATGTCGGCCAGGCCGTTCTCCGGCAGCCGCCCCTTGCGCGCCTCGAACTCCTCCTCGAGGTGGTCGGCGCGGAACCGCTTGTGGCAGCTCTGGCACTCGGTCAGCGGGTCGGTGAAGACGCCGACGTGACCGGAGGCCACCCACGTCTGGCGGGGCAGGATCACCGAGGAGTCCAGGCCGACGATGTCGTCCCGGCTCTGGACGACGGTGCGCCACCACTGCTTCTTGATGTTCTCCTTGAGCTCGACGCCCAGGGGCCCGTAGTCCCAGGCGGAGCGGGTGCCGCCGTAGATCTCGCCCGACGGGAACACGAAGCCCCGTCGCTTGCAGAGGTTGACCACCTTGTCGAGGCGGGCGGGGTCGTGCTTGGCGGTGCTGTCGCTCACGGCGAGAGGCTCCATCCGGCTGGCGGTCGGCGGGTTGACCCGTCCACGGTAGTTGCCGCCCTGCACCGCCCCGCGCGGCAGTGCTGCAGGGATGGTCGCGCTCTGCCCATCAGGGTGGGCAGAGCGCGAGCATCCGCGGAGCCCTCAGGCCTCGCGGCCGGCGTCCTCGCCCGGCAGGTAGACCCCGGGCTCGTCGATCGCGTGCACCCACACCGGCGCGCCGGCGATCTTCACCTCGGCGGCGGAGAGCGCGCGGCGGTAGGCACCGACGCCGTCCCAGCGGGTGACCAGGGCCCACAGCGCCGGGTCGTCGGCGCAGCGGCCGAGCTCCCCGTCGCGGAAGCCGGGCCGCGCCGCGAAGGCGGCCAGCAGGGCACCGACGTCGGCGGTCAGGGCGGCGCCGTCCCCCTCCGACACCCGCAGCCGGGTCACCGCGAACACCAGGACTCCCCTCGTCCGGACCGGAGCGCCGATGGTCGCAGACGGCGACCGGACCGCGGCCTGCCTCAGGCGCTGCCGAAGCGGCGCTGCCGCGACGCGTACTCCTCGCAGGCCGCCCACAGGTGCCGCCGGTCGAAGTCCGGCCACAGGGTGTCGAGGAAGACGAACTCCGCGTAGGCCGACTGCCACAGCAGGAAGTTGCTGGTGCGGTTCTCCCCCGAGCTGCGGACGAACAGGTCGACGTCGGTCATGTCCGGCTCGTCGAGGAACCGGGCGACGGTCTTCTCGTCGACCTTGTCCGGGTCCAGCCGGCCGGCGGCGGCCTCCCGGGCGATCGCCGCGGCGGCGTCGGCGATCTCCGCGCGTCCACCGTAGTTGACGCACATGGTCAGCGTCAGGACGTCGTTGTCCTGGGTGAGCTCCTCGGCGATCTCGAGCTCCTTGATGACGCTGCGCCACAGCCGGGGACGACGCCCGGCCCAGCGCACCCGCACGCCGAGCTCGTGCATCTCGTCGCGGCGGCGGCGGATCACGTCGCGGTTGAAGCCCATGAGGAAGCGGACCTCCTCCGGGCTGCGCCGCCAGTTCTCGGTGGAGAAGGCGTAGGCGCTGATCGCGGTGATGCCGAGCTCGATCGCGCCCTCGACGCAGTCGAACAGCGAGGACTCCCCCGCCTCGTGCCCGGCGGTGCGGGGCAGGCCCCGCTGTTTGGCCCACCGGCCGTTGCCGTCCATGACGATCGCGACGTGGCCGGGCACCTTGTCGGCCGGGATCTGCGGCGGCCGGGCCCCGGAGGGGTGCGGGTTCGGGGCCTTCACCTCACGCCTCACGCAGCAGACCCACTTCCCGGGGCGTCGACTCGGACCGGTCCACCAGCGGCAGGGAGCGCAGGCCCCGCTCCAGGTGCCACTGCAGCAGCGCGGCGACCAGGCCGCTGCCCTCCCGCCGGGTGGGGCCCTGGCTGGCCTCGGCGGCGTCCCAGTCGCCGGTCAGCAGCGCCTCGAGCAGCTCGATGGTGACCGGATTGGGCATCGCCGAGCCGGCCGGGCGACAGGGCGGGCAGACCGTGCCGCCGGCCGGCACCGAGAAGTGCCGGTGCGGCCCCTCCTCGCCGCAGCGGGCGCAGCCGGTCAGCGCCGGCTCCCACCCGGCCACCGACATGGCCCGCAGCAGGAAGGCGTCGAGCACCAGCCCGGCGGGGTGGGTGTGCTCGGCAAGCGACCGGAGCGCGCCGATGACGAGGAGGAACAGCCGCAGCGACGGCTCCTTCTCCTCCGCGGTCAGCCGGTCGGCGGTCTCCAGCACGGCGGTGCCGGCGGTGTAGGCGGAGTAGTTCCGGGCGATCGGCTGACCGTAGGACCGGATCGTCTCGGCCTGGCTGACGATGTCGAGGTTCCGGCCGGTGTAGAGCTGCAGGTCCACGTGGGTGAACGGCTCCAGCCGGGCACCGAACTTGCTCTTGGTGCGGCGCACGCCCTTGGCCACCGCGCGCACCTTGCCGTGCCGGCGGGTGAGCACCGTGACGATGCGGTCGGCCTCACCCAGCTTCTGGGTGCGCAGGACGACGCCCTCGTCGCGGTAGAGCGCCTTCGGCGTGGTGGACATCGGTCAGTACCCGAGCCGGTTGAGCTTCTTGGGGTCGTCCTGCCACTCGCCCAGCACCGTGACGTGCAGGTCCAGGTGCACCCGCGCGCCGAGCAGCGTCTCCATGCCCTGGCGGGCCTCGGTGCCGATCGCCTTGATGATCTCCCCGCCGCGGCCGAGCAGCATCGGCTTCTGGCTCGGGCGCTCGCAGTGCAGCAGCGCGTGCACCTCGACCAGCTCGCCGCCGGGCCGCCGGGGGTCCGGACGGCGGGTCATCTCCTCCACGGTGACGGCGAGGGAGTGCGGCACCTCCTGGCGCACCTTCTCCAGCGCGGCCTCGCGCACCAGCTCGGCGACCTGCCGCTCGACGTCCTCGTCGGTGGTCTGCTCCTCCGGGTACAGCGGCGGCCCCTCGGGCAGCAGCCCGACCAGGAGGTCCTCCAGCAGCTCGACCTGGTCGCCGGCCACCGCGCTCACCGGCACGACCTCGGCGGCCTCGACCAGCGCGCTGGCGGCCACGAGCTGCTCGGCGATCTGCTTCTTGCTCGCCGCGTCGGTCTTGGTGACCACCACGACGAACGGCGCCTTCACCTCGCGCAGCTGGCGGGCGATGAACCGGTCGCCGGTGCCGACGGGCTGGTCGGCCGGCACGCAGAACACGACGACGTCGACCTCGGACAGGGTGTCGCGGACGACGTCGTTGAGCCGGCGGCCGAGCAGGCTCTTGGGCTTGTGCAGGCCGGGGGTGTCGACCAGCACCAGCTGCCCACCCGGGCGGTGGACGACGCCGCGGATCGCGTGCCGGGTGGTCTGGGGGCGGTTGCTGACGATGCCGACCTTCTCGCCGACCAGCGCGTTGGTGAGCGTGGTCTTGCCGGCGTTGGGGCGGCCCACCAGACAGGCGAAGCCGCTGCGGTACGGCTGGTCCGGTGCGCTCACGCCGTCCAGTCTCCCACCGGGGCCCGACACCCCCGCACACCTCCGCCGGACACCCGCCGGGACCGGCCAGGGAGGATCGGGGCATGGCTGGTCGGAGGCGGCGGGAGCAGGACGAGACCCTGGCGGTGCGGGCGCTGCGGGAGCAGGAGCGGCACGCGGTCCAGGTCGCGGCGTACGGCTTCTTCCCCGCCCGCGGTCCCCGGCGGTCGGCCACGGTCACCCCGGCGCCGCTGCACTACTGGCAGTACGACCCGCCCCGGCCCTGGCTGCTGGTCACCGCGGCGCTGTTCGTCGCCGCCTGGCTGGCCCTGTTCGCCTGGACCGGCGGGACGTCGGCGGTGCTCGGCGAGCTGCCGCTGGCGCTGCTGCTGGGCCTCGCGGTGGTCGTGCTGTCCACGGCCCGGCTGACGGTCTCGGACTCCGGGCTCTCCTTCGACATCGCCGGGCTGCGGCGGACGTCGTCCCTGCACGTGGTGCCCCGCAGCCTGGTGCGGGAGGTCCGCCGCGGCGCCCCGCCCGCGGGCTGGCCCAAGGCGCGCTCGCGGGGCGGCTGGTGGCCCGGGCGGACGCGGGTCGCCGTCCGGCACCTGGCGACCGACGGCGAGAAGGCGTTCACCGTGTGGGTCCGCGACCCCGCGGCGTTCGCCGACGCCCTCGGGGTGCCGCTGCGGTGACCGGGGCGGGTGTGTCCGTGCGGACGGACCCGCTCGTCCGGCGACCCCCGGCCCCGTCCGGGGTCCCGCCCTGAGCCTGCGAAGGGTGGGGAGGACGGGGTCCTTTCTCAGGCGGTGGCGCGGACGGCGCCGTCGGGGCCGGCCAGGAACACCGGCGCGGACGGCGTGAGGTCGCGCACCGCGGCCAGCCCCGCCTCCTCGACCGCGTCGGCGCGGGACACGATCGCGGCGGCCTCGAGCCCCTCGACCCCGCTGGACACCGCGGCGGCGACGGCGGCCTGCAGCGCCGACAGCGCCAGCGACGGCAGCGCGACCGAGGCGGCCACGTAGGTGCGGCCGTCGGTGTCACGCACGGCCGCTCCCTCGGGCGCGCCGGTGCGGCCGCGGGCCGAGCGGGCGAGGGTGACGAGCTTGGCGTCCTCGGGCTGCAGGTCGGTCACGACGGGTCAGCTTTCCACGGCCGCCGGCACGTCCGCCCGGGTGGCCCCCGCCTCCGGGGTGTCCCCGGTGTCGGGCTCGGTCGCGCGGCAGACCAGCAGGGTGTCGATCCGGTTCCGGCGGCCCCCGGTGCTCTCGGCGACCAGCCGCAGCCCGGCGACCTCCGCGGCCGACCCCTCGATCGGCACCAGGCCCAGCTCCCGGGCGAGCAGCCCGCCGACGGTCTCGACGTCGTCGTCCTCGGGCAGCTCGACGTCGAACAGCTCGGCGAGGTCGCCGACCGGCAGCCGGGCGGTGATCCGGACCGAGCCGTCGTCCAGGTGCTCGACCGGCGGCCGCTGCACGGCGTCGTGCTCGTCGGCGATCTCGCCGACGATCTCCTCGAGGATGTCCTCGATGGTGACCAGCCCGGCGAAGCCGCCGTACTCGTCGACCACGATCGCGATGTGGATGCGCTGGGCCTGCATGTCCCGGAGCAGCTCGTCGACCGGCTTGGACTCCGGCACGAACGTCGGCGGGCGCATGAGCTCCTCGACGCGCGGGCCGTTCTTCGGGTCGTGCACGCCCTGGGCCCGGCGGACGAGGTCCTTGAGGTAGACCACGCCGACCACGTCGTCGACGTTCTCGCCGATGACCGGCAGCCGGCTGAACCCGCTGCGCAGGGCCAGCGCGAGGGCCTGGCGGACGGTCTTGCTGCGCTCGATCCAGACGACGTCGGTGCGCGGCACCATGACCTCGCGGGCGATCGTGTCGCCCAGTTCGAAGACCGAGTGGATCATGTTCCGCTCGCCGGACTCGACGACGCCCCGTTCCTCGGCCATGTCGACCAGCTCGCGCAGCTCGACCTCGGAGGAGAACGGCCCGTCGCGGTAGCCGCGGCCGGGCGTGATCATGTTGCCGACGAGGATCAGCAGCGTCGCGACCGGTCCCAGCAGCCGCCCGAGCAGCCGGACGACGCCGGCGGTGCGCAGCGCGAAGCCGTACGCGTGCTGGCGTCCCAGCGTGCGCGGGCCGACACCGACCAGCACGTAGCTGACGACGGTCATGACGCCGGCCGCGGTGAGCACCGTCTGCCAGCCGCCGCCCCACATCCGGTACAGCACGACGGTGCCCACGACGGCGGCGACCATCTCGCAGGCGATCCGCAGCAGCAGGAGCAGGGAGACGTGCCGCGCCCGCTCGGTGACGACGTCCTCGAGGACCGCCGCCCGCTTGACCCCGTCGCGCCGCATCTCCTCGACGCGGGCGCGGGACACGCGCTGGAGGGCGGCGTCCATCGCGCCGAAGACGCCGGCGAGCGGGATGAGGCAGACGGCGATCACCAGGAGGGTGATCTCGCCGGAGCTCATCGGGGGCCCGGCCCCCCGTCGACGGCCTCACCGGTCATCGGCGCCCGCGGGGCCGAACGCCAGCCCTCGAGCAGGGAGGACTGCAGGCCGAACATCTCCTTCTCCTCCTCGGGCTCCATGTGGTCGTAGCCGAGCAGGTGCAGCACGCCGTGCGTGGCGAGCAGGAGGAGCTCGTCGTCCATCGTGTGCCCGGCCGCGCGGGCCTGGCGGATGGCGACCGACGGGCACAGCACCACGTCGCCGAGCAGCGCCGGGCCCGGTTCGGGCTCGTCGGGACGGCCGGTGTCCAGCTCGTCCATGGGGAAGGCGAGGACGTCGGTCGGGCCCTTCTCCCCCATCCAGCGCTCGTGCAGCGTGCTCATGTAGTCCGGGTCGACGCACAGCACCGACAGCTCGGCCATGGGGTTGACCCCCATCTCGGCGAGCACGTAGGTGCAGACCGCGGCGAGCGAGGACTCGTCGACGGCGATCTCGGACTCGTTGGCGACCTCGACGGGCACGGCGATCAGCTCCCCTGGCGGCGCGGCCGCGTGGGGCGCACCGGCGCCTGGCCGGTGGCCGGGCGGCTCTGCTGGTGGGCGGCGTCCCAGCGCTCGTAGGCGTCGACGATGTCGCCGACCAGGCGGTGGCGGACGACGTCGGAGCTGGTGAGGTTGGCGAAGTGGACGTCCTCGATGCCGTCGAGGATCTCGCGGACGATCTTCAGTCCGCTCTGCGCGCCGCCGGGCAGGTCCACCTGGGTGACGTCGCCGGTGACGACGATCTTGGAACCGAAGCCGAGCCGGGTGAGGAACATCTTCATCTGCTCGGCGGTGGTGTTCTGCGCCTCGTCGAGGATGACGAACGCGTCGTTGAGCGTGCGCCCGCGCATGTAGGCCAGCGGGGCGACCTCGATCGTGCCCGACTGCATCAGCCGCGGGATCGACTCCGGGTCGACCATGTCGTGCAGCGCGTCGTAGAGCGGCCGCAGGTAGGGGTCGATCTTCTCCGACAGGGTGCCGGGCAGGTAGCCCAGCCGCTCCCCGGCCTCGACCGCGGGTCGGGTGAGGATGATCCGGTTGACCTGTTTGGTCTGCAGCGCCTGCACGGCCTTGGCCATGGCCAGGTAGGTCTTGCCGGTGCCGGCCGGGCCGATGCCGAAGACGACGGTGTGCGCGTCGATCGCGTCCACGTAGCGCTTCTGGTTCAGCGTCTTGGGCCGGATCGTGCGCCCGCGGCGGCTGATGATGTCCAGGCTGAGCACGTCGGCCGGGCGCTCGGCGCCACCGGCGCGCAGCATGCCGATGACCCGGCGCACCGAGTCCGGCCGCAGCGTCTGACCGGTGCCGAGCAGCGCGATCAGCTCGTCGAAGACGGCTACGGCGAAGGCGTTGTCGGCCGGCTGGCCGGTCACGGCGATCTCGTTGCCGCGCACGTGGACGTCGGTGTCGACCTCGTCCTCGACCAGCCGGAGCAGCTCGTCGGCGGACCCCAGCAGGGCGACCATGGGAACGGAGTCGGGGACGGTGATCGTCGTCCGCACCGCCGCGGGGACGCCCGCGAGGCCGGTGGCGGACTGGGCGGGCGTACCGAGATGGCCGTCCGCCGCTGCGGCCTGTGCCGAGGCCTCACGGGACGTGAGGGCGCCGGGCACGGGGACGTTCGGGGAGGAGTCGGGCAAGAACCCTCGACCCTGCCTTCCTGCGGGAGGGGGTGCGGACGCGTCGAGTCTACCCGCGCGGCACCCCCCGAACCGCCGTCCGAGGCGCAGGTCACCGGCCCGAGTAGGTGGCCTTCCCCGGTCCGTCGGCGAGGAAGGAGCGCACCGCACCGCGCAGGTCCTCGGTGCCGAACAGCGGCCCGGAGACCTCGGGGACCAGGTCGTCGGCGGCGCGCGCGCCCTGCCGGACGGCGGTGGCCACCAGCGTCTTGGTGGCCGCGTGCGCGACCGTCGGGCCCGAGGCGACCAGCCGGGCGTACGCGCGGGCGGCCTCGGCGAACCCGTCGTCGGGGAGCACGCGGTTGACCACGCCCCACCGTTCGAGCACCGCGGCCGGGTGGCGCTCGCCGGTGAAGACCAGCTCCTTGGCGCGGGCCGGCCCGGCGCGCTCGGCCAGCCGCTGCGGCCCGCCCATCGACGGGGTCAGCCCGACGACGATCTCGACCAGCCCGAACGACGCGCGCTCCGCGGCGAGGAGCACGTCGCAGGCCAGCGCCAGCTCGAAGGCGGCGGTGAGGGTGAGCCCGTGCGCGGCGAACACCGTCGGCACCGGGAGGTCCTCGAACGCCTGGGCCACCCGCAGGAGGCGGCGCCAGAGCTCGGCGCCCCGCTCGGTGGGCTCCGGCCCCTCGGCGATGTCGCGGAAGAAGGTCACGTCGACGCCGCCGGAGACGACCTTGCCGCGGGCCTCGACGAGCACCGCGCGGGCCCGGCCGGGGTCGCCCGGGTCGGTGAGGGTGGCCAGCTCGCCGGCGACCCGCTCGACCGCGTCGAAGACCGGGGCGTCGAAGAGGTTCAGCGGCGGGTTGTCCAGGACGACGACCGCGACGTCGCCGTCCCGCTCGATGCGCACGGGCTCGGTCATGGCGCCACCCTGTCGCCGCCGGACCGGCGCGGCCACTCAGGGGGACGGCGCGGCCCGGCGGCTCGTCAGCCGGGCGGCCAGTTCATGTGCCGGCCGCCCAGCACGTGCAGGTGCACGTGGTGCACCGTCTGCCCGGCCGCCGGGCCGGTGTTGGTGACCACCCGGTAGCCGGGCTCGACGTCGTACTCGGTGGCCAGCCCCTCCTGCACCGCCACCGCGTGCGCGGCCCCGACGACCGCGGCCAGCAGGCCGGGATCGGCCGCGGCCAGCGCCGCCGCGGTCGGGTGGTGGTCCTTGGGGATCACGAGCACGTGCGTCGGCGCCTGCGGGTTGATGTCACGGAAGGCGAGCGTCCGGTCGGTCTCGTGCACGACCGTGGCCGGGACCTCGCCGGTGACCATGCGGCAGAAGAGGCATTCCACCTCCCGGACCTTAGGCGGCGGGGCACCGGCCGGGTGGGTGAGGATGACCGCGTCCCCGTCCCCACCTGGAGGTGTCCCGTGCCCGTCCCCCACCCCTGCTCGAGGACGTAGTGGGCGCCCGTCGCGTCGCCCGGTCGGGTGTCCTCGAGTCCCAGTCCCTCCTCCCCCCGCTCTCCCGCCGCTCCCTGCTGGCCGGCGCCGGCGTCGCCCTCGCCGCCGCGATCCCCGGCTGCGGCCGCTCCTCGCCGGTCGCGGCGTCCACCACGGACCCGGCTGGCCCCCTGCGCATCGGCGCCATCCCCGACCAGGACCCCGAGGTCCTCCAGCGCCTGTACGCCACCGTCGCCGACTCCGTGTCGGCCGCGCTGGACCTCGACGTGGAGTACCGCCCGGTCACCGACTACGGCGCGGCGGTCTCCCTCTTCCGCACCGGCGACCTCGACCTGGTCTGGTTCGGCGGGCTCACCGGCGTCCAGGCCCGGCTGCAGACCCCCGGCGCCGAGCCGGTCGCCCAGCGCGACATCGACGAGCGCTTCACCTCGGTGTTCGTCGTCAACGCCGGCACCGGGCTGGTCCCGTCGGACGACCTCCCCGCCCTGGCGCCGCTGCGGTTCACCTACGGCAGCGAGACCTCGACCTCCGGGCGGCTCATGCCGGCGTACTTCCTCCGCGAGGCCGGCGTCGACCCGCAGGGCTTCCCGGGCGGGCCCGGCTTCTCCGGCTCGCACGACGCCACCCTCGAGCTGGTCGCCTCGGGCAGCTACCAGGCCGGCGTGCTCAACGAGCAGGTCTGGGCGTCGCGGTCGCAGGAGGGCGCCGTCGACCCGGCCGTCGTCCTGTACACCGAGACGGCGCCGTACCACGACTACCACTGGCTGCTCGGCCCGCGGGTCGCCGAGCGGCTCGGCGCCGACGACCTCCGCGACCGGCTGACCGGTTACTTCACCGGCCTGTCGGCCGCCGACCCGGCCGACGCCGAGGTGCTGGAGCTGTTCGGCGCGGGATCCTTCCTCCCGACCGAGGCCGCGAACTACGACCAGATCGAGGAGATCGGCCGCGACCTGGGGCTGGTCAGCTGACCGCCGTCCTGCGGCTCTCCGGCGTCGAGGTGCGGTACGGCGGGACGACGGCGCTGGCCGGGGTCGACCTCACGGTCGGCCCCGGCGAGCGGGTCGCCCTCGTCGGCGCCTCCGGCGCGGGGAAGTCGACGCTGCTGGGGCTGGCCAACGGGTCGGTGACGCCGACGGCCGGCGAGGTCCGCGTGCTGGACGCCGACCCCGCCGCGCCCTCCGGCCGGCGGCTGCGTGCCCGGATCGGCACCGTGCACCAGCACCTGGAGCTGGTCGGGTCGCTGCGGGTGGTGCACAACGTCAACGCCGGGCGGCTGGGCCACTGGTCGGCGGCCCGGGCGGCGTGGTCGCTGCTGCGGCCGCAGGGCGTCGCCGACGTCGTGGCCGCGCTGGAGCGGGTGGGCCTGGCCGACCGCCTCTTCGAGCGCACCGACCGGCTCTCCGGCGGGCAGCGGCAGCGGGTGGCGATCGCCCGGCTGCTCGTGCAGCAGCCCGACATCGTCCTCGCCGACGAGCCGGCGTCCGCCCTCGACCCGGTGCTGGCCGACCAGGCACTGGCGCTCCTCGGCGAGCTGGCCCGGGCCCGCGGCGGCGCGCTGGTCGCCTCCCTGCACGACCCGGGGCTGGTGCTGCGGCACTGCGACCGGGTGGTGGGCCTGGCCGGCGGGCGGGTGGTCCTCGACCGGCCCACGGCGGCGCTTGCCCCCGCCGACCTCGCCGGCCTGTACGGCGCGCCGGCATGACGACCCTGCTCGACCGTCCGGTGCGGCCCGCCGTCCCCCGGTTGCGGCGGGACCGCCGGCGCTGGGCCTGGGCGCTCGGCTCGGCCGCGGTGCTGCTGTGGTCGCTGGCCGGCGCGGGGCTGTTCACCGGGGAGGTGGTCAACCCCGGCGGCGTGGCGCAGTTCGGCCGGTTCGCCGCGGCCGCCCTCTCCCCAGCCCTGGACGCGGAGTTCCTCGCCGTCCTGGCCACGTCGGCGCTGATCACCGTCGCCTACGCCGCGCTGGGCACCGCGCTCGCGCTGGTCCTCGGCGCGGCCGGTGCGGTGCTCGTCTCCCGCACCACCTGGGGACGGCGCCGGCTGGGCTGGGCGCTGTCCCGCGGCGTCCTCGCCGTGCCCCGCGGCCTGCACGAGGCGGTGTGGGGCCTGCTCCTGGTCAACGTGCTGGGCCTGGACCCGTGGGTCGGCATCCTCGCGATCGGCATCCCCTACGGCGCGGTCACCGCCAAGGTCTTCGCCGACCTGGTCGACGAGGTGCCCCGCGGCGGCTGGTCCGCCCTCCTGGCCGCGGGCGCCGGGCGGGCGTCGGCCGCGCTGTACGGGCTGCTGCCGCCGGCCGCGGGCGGGCTGCTCTCGTACTCCTTCTACCGGCTGGAGTGCGGGGTCCGCTCCGCCGTCGTCCTCGGCATGGTGGGCGCGGGCGGGCTGGGCTACCAGCTGACACTGTCGTTCGCGTCCCTGCGGTGGGAGCAGGTGTGGTCCTGCGTCTACGCCCTGTCGCTGCTGTGCCTGGCCGCCGACGTCGCCGGGCGGGCGGTGCGGCGCCGGCTGGCCGCGCCGGCACCCGGCCCGCACCGGGACCCGCTGCTGACCGGCGCGGTCGCCGGCACGCTCCTGCTGGTCGCCTGGTCGTGGTGGTACCTGGCCGTGTCGCCGGCGACGCTGGTGTCCGCGCGCACCGGCGAGCAGCTGGCGTACGTCCTCGGCGCGGCCTGGCCGCCGGCAACCGACGGCGCGCTGCTGCAGACGGTCGCGGCGCTCGCCGTGGACACGGTGCAGATGTCGGTGATCGCCATCGCCGTCGCGACGCTCGGGGCGGTGCTGATGGCGGGGGTGGCGGCCCGCCCGCGCCGCCGGCCGTCCCCGGTGCGGTGGGCCGCCGGCGCCGCCGTCCGGATCGGGCTGCTGCTCCTGCGGGCCGTGCCACCGCCGGTCTGGGCACTGGTGCTGCTGTTCGTGCTGCTCCCCGGGGTGCTGCCGGGCGCGCTGGCGCTGGGCGTCCACACCCTCGGCGTCCTGGGCCGGCTCGCCGCGGAGGCCACCGAGGAGCTCGACCCGCGGCCGCGGGCGGCCCTGGGGGCGCTCGGTGCGCGGCCGGTCGGGGCGTGGCTGTACGGGGTGCTGCCCGGCGCGGCGGGCCCCGTGCTGGCCTACGCCCTGTACCGGTGGGAGGTCGTCATCCGCGACACCGTGCTGGTCGGCCTGCTGGGTGCCGGCGGGCTGGGTGCGCTGCTGGCCTCGGAGGTGGCCGCGTTCGACTGGGCCGCGGTCACCACCGTGCTGGCCGCGGTCGTCGTCCTGACCTTCCTGGTCGACCTGGTGAGCGACCGCGCCCGGCACGCGCTGCGCTGACCGCCGTCCCGTCGGCTGCCACGGGGACACCTCGTGGTCGCCTGCCCCGCGGTGTAGCGCGCGGTGGGCGACCACACGGTGCGGGGGGCGCCCCGCGGAGCTCAGGCCCAGCGGGTGCGGACCGACAGCGCCGCGAGCGTGGCCGCGCCCGCGGTGGAGGTGCGCAGCACCTCGGGGCCGAGCCGCACCGGCCGGGCGCCGGCGGCGCTGAGCGCGACGACCTCGCCGTCGGTGAGCCCGCCCTCCGGGCCGACGATGACCGCGATCGTGCCCTCGGCGGGCAGGTCCACCCGCGACAGCGGGTGCCGGGCCTGCTCGTGCAGCACCAGCGCGAGGTCGGCGTCGGCCAGGGCGCCGCACACCTGCCGGGTGGTCATGACGTCGGTGACCTCGGGCACCCGCGGCCGCCGGGACTGCTTGCTCGCCGCCCGCGCCGCAGCCCGCCACTTCGCCACGCCCTTGGCCGCACGGTCAGCCCGCCAGCGGGTCACGCAGCGGGCGGCCGCCCAGGGGACGATCCGGTCGACGCCGAGCTCGGTGGCCAGCTCCACGGCCAGCGTCCCGCGCTCGCCCTTGGGCAGGGCCTGCACGAGCACCAGCTGCAGCGCCGGCGGGGGCACCTCGTGCCGCGCCGACACCCGCACCCGCAGGCCCTCGGGCCCGGCGGCGGTGACCTCGCCGTCGACGACGGTGCCGCGGCCGTCCCCGACCCGCACCGACTCACCCGGCGTCAACCGCAGGACGTCGACGGCGTGCCGCCCCTCGGCGCCGTCGACCAGCACCTCCGCGGCGTCGGGCAGCTCGTCGAGCAGGAACAGCGGGCTGCCGTCGAGCTCGGGCACGCGGTCGTCGGTCGCGACCGTCACGAGACCTCCTCGCTGGCGCTCGTCGATCTCGTTCCGGGACGTGCTGTGCCCACTCGTGAGCTCGCGAGCTCGCTCACTTCAGCGCGTCCCGCAGTTTGGAGAACAGCCCGCCCTGCCCCTCGGACGACGACGCCGGCCGGTCCTCCCCGCGCAGCGCCGCCAGCTCACGCAGCAGCTTCTCCTGCTCGGCGTCCAGGCGGGTCGGCGTCTCGACCTCGACGTGCACCATGAGGTTGCCGCGCCCGGTGGCCCGCAGCCGCGGGGCACCCTTGGCGCGGAGGGTGAGCACGCTGCCGGACTGCGTGCCGGGCCGGATGTCGACCTCCTCCTCGCCGTCGAGGGTCTCCAGCGTGAGGGTGGTGCCCAGGGCCGCGGCGGTCATCGGCAGGGTGACCCGGCAGTGCAGGTCCTCCCCGTCGCGGGTGAACACCGCGTGCGGGCGCTCGACGATCTCCACGTACAGGTCGCCGGCCGGACCGCCGCCGGGGCCGACCTCGCCGTGGCCGGTGAGCCGGATCCGCATGCCGTCCTCGACGCCGGCCGGGACCTTCACCGGGATGGTGCGCCGGGCGCGGACCCGCCCGTCGCCGCCGCACTTGGGGCACGGCTCGGGGATGACCTGGCCGGTGCCGGCGCAGGTCGGGCAGGTGCGGGTGGAGACGACCTGGCCGAGGAAGGAGCGCTGCACGCTCTGCACCTCGCCGCGGCCCGAGCAGGTGGTGCAGGTGGTCGGGTGGGTGCCGGGCGCGGTGCCGGCCCCGGTGCAGGAGTCACAGAGGACGGCGGTGTCGACGGTGATGTCCCGGGTGGTGCCGAACACCGTCTCGTCGAGGTCCAGCTCGACCCGGATGAGGGCGTCGCCCCCGGCGCGCACCCGGCTGCGCGGGCCCCGCGACGACCCGCCGCCACCGAAGAAGGCGTCCATGATGTCGCCGAGACCACCGAAGCCCGCCCCGCCGAAGGGGTTGCCCGCACCGGCGCCCGCGCCGTTGTCGAAGGGGTCACCGCCGAGGTCGACGATCCGGCGCTTCTCCGGGTCGGTCAGCGCCTGGTAGGCGCGGCTGACCTCCTGGAAACGCTCCTTGGCCCCCGGGTCGGGGTTGACGTCGGGGTGGAGGTCACGGGCCAGCCGGCGGTAGGCCTTCTTGATCTCGTTGTCGGAGGCCCCGCGGGTCAGCCCCAGGACGCCGTAGTAGTCGGTTGCCATCGAGAAGTCTCAGCCTCAGCTCTCGGCCAGGATCTGGCCGACGTAGCGGGCCACGGCGCGAACCGCGGCCATGTTCGTTGGGTAGTCCATCCGGGTGGGGCCGACGATGCCCAGGCCGCCGAGCGCGCGGTCGGCCGAGCCGTAGCCCACGGAGACCACCGACGCCCCGGTGAGGGCCTCGTGCGCGTTCTCCTCGCCGATGCGCACGAGCACCGCGCCGCCGGTGTCCACCTCACTGATCAACCGCAGGACGACCACCTGTTCTTCCAGGGCCTCCAGCAGCGGGCGCAGGCTGCCCGGGAAGTCGACCGCGGCGCGTGCCAGGTTCGCCGTCCCGCCGATCACCAGGCGGTCCTCCCCCGGCTCGACCAGCGTCTCGACCAGGGCCGCGCTGACCGACGCGACCAGCGGGCGCAGGTGCGGCGGCGCGGTGTCGAGCAGGTCGGGCACCTTGCCGCCGGCGTCGGCCAGCTTCGCCCCGCTGAAGGCGGAGTTCAGCAGCGCCCGCAGCTCGGCGACGTCGTCGTGGGCTACGTCGACCGGGCACTCGATCAGCCGCTGCTCGACCCGGCCGGTGTCGGTGATCAGCACCAGCAGCAGCCGGGAGCCGGCCACCTGCACCACCTCCAGGTGCCGCACCGCGCTGCGCGCCAGCGTCGGGTACTGGACGACGGCGACCTGGTGGGTCAGCTGCGCGAGCAGCCGCACCGTCCGGCTGAGGACGTCGTGCAGGTCGAGGGCACCGTCGAGGAAGCGCTCGATCGCCCGGCGCTCGGCCATCGACAGCGGCTTGACCGCCGACAGCCGGTCGACGAACAGCCGGTAGCCCTTGTCGGTGGGCACCCGGCCGGCGCTGGTGTGCGGCTGGGTGATGTAGCCCTGCTCCTCGAGCACGGCCATGTCGTTGCGGATGGTGGCCGGCGAGACGCCCAGGTCGTGCCGCTCGGCGAGCGCCTTGCTGCCCACCGGGTCGTTGGTCGAGACGAAGTCCTGGACGATGGCCCGCAGCACCTGCAGGCGGCGTTCGTCGTGCGCCACGGTGACACCTCCCCGTACCGGTCGACGCGTCGTGCGACACCCTCGCGGAGGCACCTCGGGCGCTGCCGGCACCTGACCCTCGGACGGCTGGCACTCGCGCGGACAGAGTGCCAGACCAGCATACTTCAAGGACCCCGTCCTCCTCACCGCTCGCAAGCTCGCGGCGAGCCTCCGGACGGGGCCGCCGGGTCGCGACGCGGGGGTCGATAGGCTCGACGGGCCGGCGTCCGCGCCGGCACGCGCAGAGCGGAGGTCGGTGCCCTGATCTTCAAAGCGGTCCGGAACGGCCGGCCCTATCCCGACCACGGTCTGTCGACGCGGGACTGGGCGATGATCCCGCCGCGGCAGATCCGGCTCGACACCCTCGTGACCACCAAGAGCGAGCTGGCGCTGGACACGCTGCTGGCCGACGACTCCACGTTCTACGGCGACCTGTTCCCGCACGCCGTCCAGTGGCAGGGCGAGCTCTACCTCGAGGACGGCCTGCACCGGGCGCTGCGGGCGGCGCTGCAGCAGCGCAACGTCATCCACGTGCGCGTCCTCGACCTCGACGCGCTGATGCCGTCACAGGTCGCCGGCCCCACCACCGCCGCGATCCAGGTCCAGCCGCCGGTCCCAGATCGCCCCCGGGAGTAACACGGCCTCTCCTGCTCCCCTCGGGCCCCGTCCAGAGGCTCGCCCCGAGCCTGCGAGGGGTGAGGAGGACGGGGTCCTTCTACAGCCAGCCCTTCTCCTCCGCGACCCGGGCGGCCTCCACCCGGGTGCGGGCGCCGGTCTTGCCGATCGCCGAGGACAGGTAGTTGCGGACCGTCCCCTCGGAGAGGAACAGCCGGCGGGCGATGTCGGCGACCGTCGCGCCGTCGGCGGCCGCACGCAGGACGTCGGCCTCCCGGCCCGACAGCGGCGTCGCGCCCAGCGCCAGCGCGGCCGCGGCGAGGTCGCGGTCGATGACCCGCTCGCCCGCCACCACCGCCCGGATGGCGCGGGCCAGCTCGGCGACGGGGGCGTCCTTGACGAGGAACCCGGCGGCGCCGACCTCCATGGCCCGGCGCAGGAACCCGGGTCGGCCGAAGGTGGTGAGGACGACGGCCCGGCAGTCGGGCACCGCGCCCGCCAGCGCGCGGGCCGCCTCGATGCCGTCGCACCCGGGCATCTCGATGTCGAGCAGCGCGACGTCCGGCCGGTGCTCGCGGGCGGCGTCGACCACCAGGTCGCCGCGGCCGACCTCGGCCACGACCTCGATGTCCTCCTCCAGGTCCAGCAGCGCCCGCAACGCCCCGCGGACCATCGTCTGGTCCTCGGCGACGAGCACCCGGATCACGCCGCGCCCACCCGCGCCGCGGCCGACACCCGCGCGCACAGCCGGAAGCCGCCCGCGGGGACGGGGCCGGCCTCCAGCCGGCCACCGAGCTGCGCCAGCCGCTCCTCCAGGCCGGCCAGGCCGGCACCGCTCCCGGCGACCTCCCCGGCCGGACCGCGACCGTCGTCGGCGACCGTCAGCGCGACCTCCCCGTCGGTGACGGCGACGTCGACGGTGACCGTGCGCGCGCCGCTGTGCCGCAGCGCGTTCGTGGTCGCCTCCCGGACCACCCAGCCGAGGACGGCGTCCACCGGCCCGGGCAGCGGGGGCGTCCCGGACGGCGTCCTCAGGGTGATGCCCGCGGCCGACAGCGCGGCCCGGGCCTCGGCGAGGGCGAGGGACAGGCCGACCTGGCGGTACCCGCTGACCGCCTCCCGCACCTCGGCCAGCGCCCGCCGGGCCGCGGTCTCCACGTCGGCCATCTCCGCGCGCGCCCGCGCCGGGTCCCGCTCGGCCAGCCGGCCGGCGAGCTCGCTCTTGAGCGCGATCAGCGACAGGCTGTGGCCGAGCAGGTCGTGCAGGTCGCGGGCGAAGCGCAGCCGCTCCTCGGCGACGGCCGAGCGCGCCAGCTCGTCGCGGGCCTCGACCAGCTCGGCGTTGACCGAGACCAGGTACCGGGTGCCCCGCAGCGCGAAGGCGGTGAGCACGCAGATCACCGGCAGGATCAACAGCTCGCCGAGCATGTCGTGGGCGGCGAGCACCGAGGCGCACACCGCTGCCGCCCCGCCGATCGCCGGCCACACGAACCGCTCGGGCAGCGCCGCGGCCGAGGCCGCCGACACGTAGATCATCAGCCCCGCCCAGGACGGCCCCAGCCAGACCGCCAGGGCCACCCCGAGGACGGCGACGACGAGCAGCTCCCGCCACGGCCAGGGGCGGTCCCTGCGGCCGAACGTCCGGCTGAACACGACGAGGTAGGCGGCGGTGAACGCCAGCAGCCCCGCCACCGCCACCACCCGGACGCCGACCGGGTGGTGGGTGGTGAACAGGTCGGCGAGCGGGAACACCTGGAACAGCAGCCAGGGCACCGCCCAGCCCATCCGCTGCCACGGGGTGCGGGGGTCCACGACCGTGGACGCTAACCCGCTCAGCCGGCGACGGCGTGCAGCGGACGACGCCGTGCGACCGTCGTGGTCAGGACGGCGAACCCGGCGGTGAACCCGGCCACCGCCAGCACCGTGGTCGGCGACGGCGCACCGAGGGCGACGACGTCGCGGCCCAGCTGCGCGTACCAGTACGAGGGCAGCGTGGAGGCCAGCGCGCGGAGGGACTCGGGGAACACCTGCACCGGCACCCACAGCCCGCCGAGCGCGGCCAGCACCACGCCGAGGATGCCGATCGCGCCGCCGGCGGCCTTCTCGTCGAGGGCGTGGCCGACCAGCAGGCCCAGCGCGACGAACGCCCCGGAGCCCAGCCAGAGCACGGCCACCAGCCCGACCCAGGTCAGCGGGGCCAGCTCGACGCCGTTGACCAGGCCGCCGACCAGCGCGACGACGAGCAGGCTCGGCAGCGTCAGCAGCATCCCGACGACCACGTCGACGGTGACGACCGACGACGTCGGCACGGGCGTCACCCGCAGCTGCCGCAGCCACCCCGACGCCCGGTCGAAGGAGATCCGGATGGTCGCGCCGAGCGCGGCGCCCAGGGCTCCGTAGGCCATCATCGAGACCATCGACGTGGTGGCGTACGCCTGGTACTCCGCCCCGCTGCCGGCCTGAGCGCCGAAGATCTTCGTGAAGAAGACGGTGAACAGCGCCGGCAGCAGCACGGTGAAGAAGAGGAACTGCCGGTTGCGGCCGACGCGGCGCAGCTGGAAGGCGAGCAGGGTGCTCATCGGTCGGCTCCGATCGGGGTCGCGGCGGGCTGGGCGCCGGTGAGGGAGAGGACGGCCTCCTCGAGGCTCGCGCCGCGGACCTCCAGGTCCGGCAGCCGCCCGCCGCCGGCCAGCAGGGCCAGCAGGGTGGCCTCGGCGTCGTCGGTGCTGAGGCTGACCCGGTCGCCCTGCCGGGTCGCGGCGGTGACGCCGGGCAGGCCGTCGAGGCGGGCGCCCTCCGGTGGGGTGAAGGTGACCGTGCGGCCGGTGATCCCGGCCTTGACCTCCGCTGCGGTGCCGTCGGCGACGACCCGCCCGCCCGCGACCACGACCACGCGGTCGGCGACGGCGTCGGCCTCCTCGAGGTGGTGGGTGGCGAAGACGACGGTGGTGCCGCGGTCTGCCAGCCCGCGCATCGTCGTCCAGAAGGCGCGGCGGCCTTCGACGTCCATGGCGGAGGTGGGCTCGTCGAGCAGCAGCAGCGGCGGCTGCCCGGCCAGCGCGAGGGCCAGCAGCACCCGCTGGCGCTGCCCCCCGGAGAGCGCCTCGACGGGCCGGTCGAGCAGTCCGTCGATGCCCGCGGTGACCGCGAGGTCGGCCAGCGGCCAGGGGCGCGGGTAGCTGCTGCGGACCAGTCCGAGCACCTCGCCGACGCGGGTCTCGCCCGGCAGCCCGCCGTGCTGCAGCATCGCGCCGACGCAGCCGGCCCGGATCGCGGCGGCCGGCGGCCGGCCGAGCACGCGGACGGTCCCGGTCGAGGGCACCAGCCCCAGGACGGCGTTGACGACGGTGGACTTCCCCGCGCCGTTGGGCCCGAGCAACGCGACGGTCTCCCCGGCGCGCAGCTGCAGGTCCAGGCCGGAGACGGCGGCCGTGCCGCCGTAGCGGACGGTCAGGTCGCGGATGTCGAGGGCGGTCTCTCCAGGCACCCGACCAGGCTGCTGGGGTCGGCGTCCGGGCAGTAGTGCGGGACGTCGGGACCCCGGCCTGACAGATGTCAGACCGGGGTCGCGCCCGTCAGGACAGCGGGTCGGACGGCGTCAGCGGCGCTGCGAGCAGGCCACGCACCCGGTGGCGAAGGGCCGCAGCTCCAGCCGCTCCTCGGGGATGGCGGTGCCGCAGTGCACGCACCGGCCGTAGGTGCCGGCCGCGATGCGACCGAGGGCGGCGTCGATGTCCTCGATGGTGCGCTGCAGGCTCGCGGCGCGGGAGACCGCGACGTCGTCGGGCAGCGACTGCACGGTGTCGGCCAGCGCGAGCTCGCGCTCCTTGACGCACTCGGCGCGCTGCGATTCCAGGCGCACCCGGAAGTGCTCCCACTGCGGGTCGCCGGTGGCGGGCACGGGGGCGGGGGCGGTGCTGGTCATGGGAACTCCTCGGGCAACACGGGGAGACGCGGTCACCGGTGCGGTGCGCGTCAGGACGGGCCGTTGCGACTCCACGGACGGAGTCAGGAGGAGCGCGGCGGAGCCCTGTCCTGGCTGCGGCGGAGGACGTCGAGACCTCGCAACCCGCGGGCGCGGCGGTTCATCGCCAGGGCCAGCAGCATGCCGCCGGAGAGCTGCATCGGCGGGACGGCGGATCGGAGGCGTCCGAGGGCGTGCGGGGACGTGCGTGTGACCACTGCTGACCACCCCCTGGACCGATCCGGCGCCGTTGCCGGAACGGGCACCATAGCCCGCGAGGGGGACCAAGCGGAACTAGTCCGTCAGCTCCCGGACGACGGCGTCGGCGAGCAGCCGCCCGCGGTCGGTGAGGACGGCGCGGCCACCGGCGTGCGCGGCCGCGTCGAGCAGCCCCCGGGCGACGGCGCCGGCGGCGCGGTCCCGGCCGGCGTCGGACAGCGCGGTGAGCGTCAGCCCCTCCCGCAGCCGCAGGCCGAGCATGATCGTCTCCAGCGCCCGGTCGTCGTCGTCCAGGAGCTCGGAGTCCTGCGCCGGGCTGTCGCCCTGCAGCAGCCGCCCGGCGTACGCGGCCGGGTGCTTGACGTTCCACCAGCGCAACCCGCCGACGTGGCTGTGCGCGCCCGGGCCCACGCCCCACCAGTTGGCATTGGCCCAGTACAGCTCGTTGTGCCGGCACCGGGCGGCGTCGCCGGTGGCCCAGTTGGACACCTCGTACCAGTCGAACCCGGCGCCGCGGAGGGTGGCGTCGGCCTGCTCGTAGCGGTCGGCCAGGACGTCGTCGTCGGGCATGGGCAGCTCGCCGCGGCTGATCCGGCGGGCCAGCCGGGTGCCCTCCTCGACGATGAGGGCGTAGGCGCTGACGTGGTCGACCGGGGCCGCGAGGACGGCGTCGAGCGAGGCGGCCCAGTCGGCGTCGGTCTCGCCCGGCGTGCCGTAGATGAGGTCGAGGTTGACGTGCTCGAAGCCGGCGGCCCGGGCCTCGCGCGCCGCCTCCACGGCCCGGCCGGGGGTGTGCCGGCGATCGAGGACGGCGAGCACGTGCTCGGCCGCGGACTGCATGCCGAGGCTCACGCGCGTGAAGCCGGCCTCCCGCAGGCGGACCAGGCTCTCCGGCGACACGGTCTCCGGGTTGGCCTCGGTGGTCACCTCGACGTCGTCGGCCACCGGGAAGAGCTCCCGGACGGCGGCCAGGACGGCGGCGAGGTCGTCGGCGGCCAGCAGCGTGGGCGTGCCCCCACCGACGAAGACCGTGGAGACCGTCGGCAGGTCGGGGCCCAGGGTGGCGGCGGCCAGCCGCAGCTCGGCGATCGCGGTGCCGGCGTACTCGGCGCGGCTGGCGCCGGGGCCCAGCTCGTCGGCGGTGTAGGTGTTGAAGTCGCAGTAGCCGCACCGGGTCGCGCAGAACGGCACGTGCACGTAGAGCCCGAACGGCGTGGTGGCCAGGCCCTCGCGGGCGCTGTCGGGCAGGTGCCAGGAGCGCGGGGGCGACGCCGGCAGGGGCAGGACGGTGTTCATCTGCTCCCAGTGTGCCGCGCGGCCGCCACCGCCCGGCAGGATGCGGCACGTGACGTCGGACCGGGTGCTGCAGGTGTCGGTGTCGCGCGGGGTCGCCACCCTCGTGCTGGACTCCCCCGCCAACCGCAACGCGCTGTCGCGGGCGGTGCGGGCCCAGCTGCGGTCGGCGCTGGCCGGGGCACTCGCCGACGACGCGGTGCGGGTGGTGGTGCTCGACCACACCGGCCGCGTCTTCTGCTCGGGCATGGACCTCTCCGAGGCCGCCGGCGGAGCGTCGGAGGACCAGGGCGTGCGGGAGTTCCCGGAGATCCTCACCACGCTCTGGCACTCCCCCAAGCCGGTCGTCGCGGTGGTGCGCGGACCGGCGCGGGCCGGCGGCGTCGGTCTGCTCGCCGCCTGCGACGTGGTCGTCGCGGGGTCCTCGGCCACGTTCGCCTTCTCCGAGGTGCGCCTCGGCATCGTGCCGGCGGTCATCTCCGCCGTCGTCCTGCCGCGGGTGCTGCCGCACGTGGCGCACCGGCTGATGCTCACCGGGGAGGTCTTCGACGCCGCGACCGCGGCCGCCGGCGGGCTGGTCGACCTCGCGGTGCCCGACGACGAGGTGGACGCCGCGGTGGCCGCCCAGGTCACCGCGCTGGCCGCCGGGGCGCCGGCCGCCCTGGCCGAGACCAAGCGGCTGCTGCGCAGCGGCGGACTGCGCGGCTCCTTCGACGACCTGCTCGAGCTCTCCGCCCGGTTCTTCGCGAGCGAGGAGGGCCAGGAGGGGATCGCCGCCTTCCGCGAGAAGCGGCCCGCCCGCTGGGTGCCCGCCGCCGACTGAGCGGGGGCGAGCTCCCCGTTGCCGGGAGCTCGTGCTCTGCCCACGACGGTGGGCAGAGCACGAGCTGCCCCGAGGTGAGGGTCGACCCGGGGCTCGGAGCACGTCATCGCGCCCCCTTGCCCGGCGGCACCGGGCGCGGGCACCCTGCCCGCATGACCGACCCCGACGAGCGGGAGCGCTACCGGCGGCTGCCGGAGCCGGTGCGGCTCGAGGACACCGTCGAGACCGTCGACTCCTCACCGGACCCCGCGCCCGACGCGAGCGACGAGCGCGAGCGCTTCCTCCGCGAGGCCGGCGGCTGACCTACCGGAGCCGGCGGGTGTCGTCCGGCAGCCGCTCGGTGATCCCGCGGGCGTCGAGCCACTCCATGAGCGGGACGGCGACCCGGCGGGTGGTGCCCCACGCCGAGCGGGCCTGGCTGAGGGTGAACGGCGCCGGCACCCCCACCAGCCGCTCCCGCGCCACCCGCTCCACGCCGGGCGCGAGGTAGACGCCGTCGGCGATCCGGACCAGCTGGCCGTCCCGGACGGCCGCGGCCAGCTCCCGCGGTCCCAGCCCTGCGGCGGCGAGGTCGGGGGCCTCAGGCGCGGCGAAGGGATCGGCGGCCAGCCGGGTCCGGACGGCGTCGACGGCCTGCTGCACCCGCGGGGGCAGCCCGGCGGTGGCGACGGCGACCCGGCCCTCGCGCAGGGTCAGCGGCGGGCGCACGAGCGCGGGCACGAGCTCGTCGTCCGGCAGCTCCAGGGCCCGGCGGACGACGGCGACCGGGGGTCCGGCCTCCAGCGGACGCAGCTGCCGGTAGCGGCCGACCACCCCGGGCAGCGCGGCGGCGAGCTCGTCGACCAGGCCCGGCGCGAGCAGCCACGGGCCGACCGCGGTGGCGCCCTCGGGCACCGGCCAGCCCATCGCCGTGAAGTCGGCCGCGCGCACGATGCGGCGGCGGGCGAGGTCCGCGGCCGCACCGGCCGCGCCCGACGGCTGGGCGGCCAGCTCGGCGGCGCGCTGCCGGGCCGCACCCCGGCGGCGCAGCTCCGGCGGGTCGACGTCGCGGACGACGGCGCCGAGCACCCGGCGGGCCCCGGGGTCGCGCAGGAGCAGCCGGTCGCCGATCCGCAGGGGCAGCGGGGTGGCCAGCCGCAGCCGCACCGCCGTCCCCTCCAGCGGGCGCACGCGGGCGCCGACGGCCGCGGAGCCCACGTGCACGACCCCCTCCGCCGGCAGCCGGTCGTCCGGAACGGCGTCGAGGGTGACGTCCACGTCGACGGTGGAGCGGAACGCGCCCGGGGTGAGCAGTGCGTCCCCCCGCGCCAGCTCCTCCACCGCGACGCCGCGCAGGTTCAGCGCGACCCGCGCGGTGGCCTCGGCCCGCTCCACGGGCTGCCCGAGGGACTGCACGCCCCGGATGCCGACCTCCCGGTCGCCCAGCTGCAGGCGGTCCCCCGGCGCGATCGTCCCGGCGGCCAGGGTGCCGGTGACCACGGTGCCCGCGCCCTTGATCGGGAACGCGCGGTCGATCCACAGCCGCACGGGCGCGCTGCGGTCCGGCGCGGGCAGGCCCGCGAGGAGGGCCTCCAGCGCGGCGGCGACCTCGGGCACGCCGGCGCCGGTGGCGGCGCTGACCGCCACCCCGGGCACCCGGCCCATCGACGTCCCGGCCAGCCGCTCCCGGACGTCGGCCAGCACCGGCGCGGGGTCGGCGAGGTCGGCCTTGGTGACGGCGAGCAGCCCGTGCCGGACGCCGAGCGCGTCCAGGACGGCGACGTGCTCGGCGGTCTGCGCCGACCAGCCGTCGTCGGCGGCCACCACGACGAGGGCCGCGGGCACCGACCCGACGCCGGCCAGCATGTTCCCGATGAACCGCTCGTGACCGGGGACGTCGACGACCGCGAGGCGGCGGCCCGAGGGCAGCGTCGTCCAGGCGAAGCCGAGGTCGATGGTCAGCCCGCGGCGGCGCTCCTCCTCCCACCGGTCGGGCTCCATGCCGGTGAGCGCGCGGACCAGTGTCGACTTGCCGTGGTCGACGTGGCCGGCGGTGGCGATGACGTCCATGCCGGTCACCGGCCGCACCGCGCGGCCGCCAGCACCGCGCCGGCCACGGTCTCGTCCGCCGCGGGCGGCAGGCTGCGCAGGTCCAGCAGGGTGCGCTCGCCGGCCACGTGGCCGACCACCGGCGGCGTCCCGGCGCGCAGCGGCTCGGCCAGGTCGGCGGGCAGGGAGACCGCGGCGCTCGGCAGCGGGTGCTCCGGCGCCCCGCCCCCGCCGACGCGGGCCTCGGAGTCCACGGCCCGCGCGTCCAGCCCGGCGGCGGCCAGCCGGCCGGCGAGGGTCTCGGCCCGGCGGCGCAGCGTGGCGACGTCCGCGGCGAGCATCTCCTGCACCGGCGGCAGCGGGCCGCGCAGCGTCGCCTCCAGCCCGGCCAGGGTCGTCTTGTCGACCCGCAGGGCGCGGTAGAGCGGGTGCCGGCGCAGCCGCTCGACGAGGGCCGCCCGGCCGAGGACCAGCCCGGCCTGCGGCCCGCCCAGCAGCTTGTCGCCACTGGCCAGCACGAGGTCGGCGCCGTCGGCGAGGGTGGTCTGCAGGTCCGGCTCGTCGGGCAGCGCCGGGTGCGGACGCAGCAGCCCCGAGCCGACGTCGGCGACCAGCGGGACGCCGCTGCCCGACAGCGCGGCGGCGAGCTCGGCGACCGGCACCGCCCGGGTGAACCCGCGGACGACGAAGTTCGACGGGTGCACCTTGAGCACCGCGCCGGTCTCCTCGTGCAGGGCGTCGCGGTAGTCGTCGAGGGTCACCCGGTTCGTCGTCCCCACCTCGCGCAGCCGGGCGCCGGTGGCCACCAGCAGCTCGGGGATGCGGAACCCGTCGCCGATCTCCACCAGCTCGCCCCGCGCGATGACCAGCTCCCCGCCGAGCGCGGTGGCGACCAGTGCGAGGGCGGCGGCGCAGTTGTTGACCACGATCGCCGCCTCCGCCGCGGGGACCGCGGCCAGCAGCGCGGCGATCGCCGCCTCGCCGCGGGGGCCGCGGCGCCCGGTGCCGAGGTCGAGCTCGACGTCGGTGGTGCCGGCGGCCGCGGCGATCGCCGCGACGGCGGCCGGCGACAGCGGGGACCGGCCGAGGTTGGTGTGCACCAGCACCCCGGTGGCGTTGAGCACCGGCTGCAGGCTGCTCGCCGTCGCGGGGAGGCCGGCCAGGACGGCGGCCACGGCGTTCCCGGGTGCGACCGCGCCGTCCCGGATCCGCTGCTGCACCTGCTGGACGACGGACTTCACCAGCTCACGGCCGAGGCGGTCGACGGCGGGAGCCAGGTCGGGGTCGGCGAGCAGCGTGTCGGTGCGGGGCACCTGCCGCCGCGGGTCGGCGCTCATCGACTGCGGAGCGTAGGCGCCGACCCGCGCACGGGTGGATGGCGGAGGCGGACGGGAATCGAACCCGCCTGACCGAGCTGCTCGGCCACGTCGGCTTTAGAGGCCGCGGGGGCCACCAGGCGCCCTGACGCCTCCGCCGGGCAGCCTACGTGCCGGGACCCGGAACCGTCGGAGGTCCCTGCCAGCATCCGTCGCGTGACGCGCACCGAGCCCCGCTCACCCACGCTGCCGCCGCTCGCCCTCACCCCGGAGGAGGCGGCGGCGGTCGTCACCGCGCTCGCCGCCCGGCCCGACGGCCCGTACGCCGCCGCGGGCGCGACGGCGCTGCAGAAGGTCCTCGACGTCCTGGAGCCCGACCCGCGCCGGCGGGCCGGGCTGGCCGCCTCGGCGCGGTGGGTCAGCGCCGACTCGCGCCGCGCCGCAGGCGTCCGGTCGGCCGTCGAGGAGGCGGTGACCCGCCGCCGGGTCGTCGTGCTCCGCTACCGCGACCGGGAGGGTGTCGTCTCGCGGCGGGCGGTGGAGCCCCAGCTGCTCGCCCGGAGCGGCCGGCACTGGTTCCTCGTGGGCTGGTGCCGGGAGCGGGAGGCGCTGCGCTGGTTCCGGGAGGACCGCATCGAAGCGGTCCGGGCCACCGAGGAGGCCGCCCCGCGGCGCGACCTGACCGACCTCGGCTGGCCTCCGGCCGAGGGGCACCCGGCGGGCCGGCGGCTCGGCGGGTCGCCCGCGCCGGCGGCAGCGCCCCGGCTGCGGGTGCTGCCCGGCGGCCGGGCCTAGATTCGGGGCGTGACCACGACCTCGACCCGCGTCCGGCTCACCCAGTACGCGCACGGCGGCGGCTGCGCCTGCAAGATCCCGCCCGGCGAGCTCGAGCAGGTCGTCGCCGGGCTGACCGCCGCCGGCCCCCGCGACCCGGCCGCCGAGCTCGTCGTCGGTCTGGACGACGGCGACGACGCCGCCGTGGTGCGCATCGCCGGCGGCCAGGGGCTCGTGCTCACCACGGACTTCTTCACCCCCGTCGTCGACGACGCGTACACCTTCGGCCGGATCGCGGCGGCCAACGCGCTCTCCGACGTCTACGCGATGGGCGGCACCCCCGTCGTCGCGGTCAACCTGCTGGGCTGGCCGCGGGACGTGCTGCCGGCCGAGCTCGCCGCCGAGGTGCTGCGCGGCGGGCTGGAGGTCGCCCAGGAGGCCGGGTGCCACGTCGGTGGCGGGCACTCCATCGACGACCCCGAGCCCAAGTACGGGATGGCGGTGACCGGCGTGGTCGACGTCGACCGGCTCATCACCAACTCCGCAGCCGTCGCCGGCACCCCGCTGTCGCTGACCAAGCCGCTGGGCGTGGGCGTGCTCAACAGCCGGATGAAGGCGACCGGGGAGGTGTCGGAGGAGGCGGTCGCCTCGATGACGGCGCTCAACCGGGACGCCGGCCGCGCCGCGGTCGCCGCCGGCATCCGGGCCGGCACCGACGTCACCGGCTTCGGCCTGCTCGGCCACCTCTACAAGATGGCGCGGGCCAGCGGGGCGACCGCGGTGGTCGACGCCGCCGCGGTCCCCTACCTGGCCGGCGCCCGTCAGGCGCTGGCCGACGGGCACGTCTCCGGCGGCACCCGCCGCAACCTGGACTGGGTGCGCCCGCACGCCGACCTGTCCGCGGTCCCCGAGGACGAGGCGCTGCTGCTGGCCGACGCGCAGACCTCCGGCGGGCTGCTGCTGGGTGGTGAGGTCCCGGGCGCACCGGTGATCGGCGAGTTCGTGCCGCGCGGGGAGCACGTCGTCATCGTCCGCTGACAGCCTCGGGAGCATCGCAGCGAGCGCCAGCGAGCGAGGAGCGGATCGAGGCGCGGAAGCGGACCGGTGTGATCATCCGGTGAACCGGCGGTCGGGCGACCGCGTCGCAGCCGGTCGGTGACCTCCGTTACGGTCCGGGCATGCTCGCTGCCTTCGTCTCCAAGCCCGCCCCGAAGGACCCGCTCTCCGTGCTGGAGATCGATGAGCGCCCCGAACCCGAGGCGCCCGACGGCTGGACGACGGTGCAGGTGAAGGCGGCGTCGCTGAACCACCACGACCTGTTCAGCCTGCGCGGGGTCGGCCTGCCCGAGGAGCGGATGCCGATGATCCTGGGCACCGACGCAGCCGGCCTCGACGAGGACGGCAACGAGGTCATCGTGCACGGCGTCGTCGCGAGCCCGGGCTGGACCGGCGACGAGACGCTGGATCCCAAGCGCTCGCTGTTCTCCGAGCTGCACCAGGGCACGATGGCCGAGCGGGTGGCCGTCCCGCGGCGCAACCTGGTGCCCAAGCCGACCGAGCTGTCCTTCGCCGAGGCCGCGTGCCTGCCCACCGCCTGGCTGACGGCCTACCGGATGCTGTTCGTGAAGTCCGGGCTGCGGCCGGGGTCGACGGTGCTCGTGCAGGGCGCCAGCGGCGGCGTGGCCACGGCCCTGGTCGCGCTGGGGCGCGCGGCCGGCTACCGCATGTGGGTCACCGCCCGCAGCGAGGACAAGCGCCAGGCGGCGCTCGCCCTGGGCGCGGAGCAGGCGTTCGAGACCGGCGCGCGGCTGCCCGAGCGCGTGGACGGCGTCATGGAGAGCGTCGGCGAGGCGACCTGGAGCCACAGCGTCAAGTCGCTGCGCCCCGGTGGCGTCATCGTCACCTGCGGCGCGACGACCGGCTTCAACCCCGGCGCCGAGCTGAACCGGGTCTTCTTCACCCAGCTGTCGGTGATCGGCTCCACGATGGGCACCCGTGACGAGCTGGAGTCGCTGGTGCGGATGTGCGCGGTGACCGGCGTCCGCCCGGTCATCGACGTCGAGCTGCCGCTGGGTGAGGCGCGCGAGGGCTTCGAGCGGATGGAGCAGGGCCGGACCGCCGGGAAGATCGTCTTCACCCTGTGAGCTCGCCCGTCGACCGCGTGGTCGCCGCACTGCAGGCCGCGGGGGTCGAGGCGGAGGTGCGCCGCCTCGACGTCCCGGTGCCGACGGCGGCCGCTGCGGCGGAGGCGCTCGGCTGTGCGGTGGGGGCCATCGCCAACAGCCTGGTCTTCGACGCCGACGGCTCCCCGCTGCTGGTGCTGGCCAGCGGCGCGCACCGCGTGGACACCGGCAAGCTGGCGGCGCTGGTGGGCGCGGCGCGGGTGCGCCGGGCGAGCGGCGGGTTCGTCACCGCGGCCACCGGGCAGGAGGTCGGCGGGGTGGCCCCGACCGGTCACCCGGCGCCGCTGCGCACCGTGGTGGACGTCGACCTCGCGGCGTACCCGTTGCTCTGGGCCGGCGGCGGCAACCACCACACGATGTTCTCCGTGACCTACGCCGGCCTGCTGCGGCTGACCGGCGGCCAGGAGGCAGCCGTCGCGTGACGGAGGGAGCGCCGTGATCGCCCGCATCTGGCGGGGCTGGGTCCGCACCGAGGACCGCGCCGCCTACGCCGACTACATCGAGGCCACCGGCATCGCCCACTACCGCCGGACGCCGGGCAACCAGGGCGCGCACATGCTGCTGCGCGACCTGGACGACGGCCGGACCGAGGTCGTCACGCTCAGCTTCTGGACCTCCTACGACGCCGTCCGCGCGTTCGCCGGCGAGGACGTCTCGGTCGCCGTCTTCTACCCCGAGGACGACCGGTACCTGGTCGACCGCGAGGTCACCGTCACCCACTTCGACGTACACGGCGGCGCCTGACCCCGCACCGTTTCGTCAAAGTGGGTTGACACGCGGACGGAGCGTCAACCACAGTTGACGGCATGACGGACACGACGCAGGTGGCCTCCGCCGCCAGCAGCCGGGACCCCGCCGTCGGGCTGAAGGCGGTGCGGGCGCTGCGGGTGCTGGTGGAGCGCCTGGAGGCCCTCCAGGTGGACAACGCCCGCGACCAGGGGTGGACGTGGGAGCAGATCGCCGTGCTCCTCGGCGTCACCCGGCAGGCGGTGCACAAGAAGTACGCGCGCGGCCGCGGGCCGCTCCGGCGGAAGGACTGACGATGTTCGAACGGTTCACCTCCACCGCCCGGGAGGTCGTGGTCCGCGCCCAGTCGGAGGCGCGCGAGCTGGGGCACGGCACGATCGGCACCGAGCACCTGCTGCTCGCCCTGGTCGCCCGCCCCGGGACGCCGACCGCGCAGGTCTTGGCCCGCCACGGGATCACGCACGCGACCGTCGCCGGCGCCGTGACCGCCCTGGTCGGGGGCGACGACCTCGACGCCGAGGCGCTCACCGCGCTGGGTATCGACCTCGACGCCGTCCGCAGCAAGGTCGAGGCCACCTTCGGGCCGGGTGCACTCAGCCGCCGGCGGGGCCGCGGGGTGCCCTCCGGGCACATCCCGTTCAGCCCGCGGGCCAAGAAGGTGCTCGAGCTGTCGCTGCGCGAGGCCCTGGCCCTGCAGTCCAGGAGCATCACCGAGACCCACATCGCGCTGGGCCTGCTCCGCGAGGGCGAGGGGCTGGCGGTGCAGGTGCTGCACCACCGTGGGGTCGACCTCGCCGGCCTGCGCCGCGAGCTCACCGCGGAACGGGCCGCCTGACCGGCGTCCGCGGCATCGCCGATCAGACGGGAGCGCCGGTCCTTCTGGCGATCTTCGCGGCGACCTTGGCGCGGGTGCGCAGCGGCAGGTACGGCACGGCGGGGGCGATCTCGGGCAGCCGGTGCTTCTGGGTGGTGTAGGCCCGGAACACCGTCCCGACGGTGACGCCGTGGTCGGGGCGGTGGACGACGTCGATGTGGTCCCCGGCGCCGACGTCCCCGGTCTCCAGGACCCGCAGGTAGGCCCCGCTGGCGCCGTACGCGGTGAACCGCTCGACCAGCCGCGGCACGCCCCAGAACCGCTCGAAGTTGGCGCACGGGATGCGGCAGTCGGTCACCTCGAGCAGCGCCGTCCCGACCCGCCAGTGTTCGCCGAGGACGGCGCCGGTGAGGTCGAGGCCCGTCGTCCGCAGGTTCTCGCCGAACCGGCCCGCCGGGAGCTCGCGGTCCAGCTCGGCGGACCACCAGTCGGCGTCCTCCTGGGCGTAGGCGTAGACCGCCTGCCCCTCGCCGCCGTGGTACCGGCGGTTGACCTGGACGTCGCCGTCCAGGCCCAGCTCACCGACGGCGACCCGGCCGGCGACCGGCCGCTTGTCGATCCCGCTGCGGTTCGGCCGCCGGTCGGGCAGCGGGAGCAGGTCACTGCCGGACACGCAGACGGCGTCGAGCCGCCCGCTCACTTCTTGGATGCGGTGGACTCGTTGGTGGACAGCGCGGCGACGAACGCCTCCTGGGGGACCTCGACGCGGCCCACCATCTTCATCCGCTTCTTGCCCTCCTTCTGCTTCTCCAGCAGCTTCCGCTTGCGGGTGATGTCACCGCCGTAGCACTTGGCGAGGACGTCCTTGCGGATGGCGCGCACGGTCTCCCGGGCGATCACCCGGGAGCCGACGGCGGCCTGGATGGGCACCTCGAACTGCTGGCGCGGGATGAGCTCGCGCAGCTTGCCGGCCATCATCACGCCGTAGCTGTAGGCCTTGTCCTTGTGCACGATCGCGCTGAACGCGTCGACCGCCTCCCCCTGCAGCAGGATGTCCACCTTGACCAGCGAGGACTCCTGCTCGCCGGCCTCGGCGTAGTCCAGCGACGCGTAGCCGCGGGTGCGCGACTTCAGCGCGTCGAAGAAGTCGAAGATGATCTCACCGAGCGGCAGCGTGTAGCGCAGCTCGACCCGGGACTCGCTCAGGTAGTCCATGCCGCCCAGCTGACCCCGCCGGCTCTGGCAGAGCTCCATGATCGCGCCCGTGTAGTCGCTGGGCGCGATGATCGTGGCGCTGACGACCGGCTCGAAGACCGTGTCGATCTTGCCCTCGGGCCAGTCGCTGGGGTTGGTCACGGTGATCTCGGACCGGTCCTCCATGACCACCCGGTAGACGACGTTCGGCGCGGTGGAGATGAGGCTGATGCCGGCCTCGCGCTCCAGCCGCTCCCGGACGATCTCCAGGTGCAGCAGGCCGAGGAAGCCGACGCGGAAGCCGAAGCCGAGGGCCGCGGAGGTCTCCGGCTCGTAGGTGAGCGCGGCGTCGTTGAGAAGCAGCTTGTCCAGCGCCTCACGCAGCAGCGGGTACTCGCTGCCGTCGATCGGGTAGAGGCCGGAGTAGACCATCGGCTTCGGGTCGCTGTAGCCGCCGATCGGCTCCGCGGCGGGCTTGTGCTGGAGCGTGACGGTGTCGCCCACGCGGGACTGGCGGACGTCCTTCACCCCGGTGATGAAGTAGCCGACCTCGCCGACGCCGAGGCTGTCGACCGGCTTGGGCTCCGGCGAGATCACGCCGATCTCGAGCAGCTCGTGGGTCGCGCCGGTCGACATCATCTTGATCCGGTCGCGGGCGGAGATCCGGCCGTCGACGACCCGGACGTAGGTGATGACGCCGCGGTAGATGTCGTAGACCGAGTCGAAGATCATCGCGCGGGCGGGGGCGTCCGCCTCCCCCTCGGGCGCGGGGATCTGCGCGACGATCGCGTCGAGCAGCTCGGGCACGCCCTCACCGGTCTTGCCGCTGACCCGCAGGACGTCCTCAGGCTCGCAGCCGATGATGTGCGCGATCTCGGCGGCGTACTTCTCCGGCTGGGCGGCCGGCAGGTCGATCTTGTTGAGCACCGGGATGATCGTGAGGTCGTTCTCCATGGCCAGGTAGAGGTTGGCCAGGGTCTGCGCCTCGATGCCCTGCGCGGCGTCGACGAGGAGGACGGCGCCCTCGCACGCGGCCAGCGACCGCGAGACCTCGTAGGTGAAGTCGACGTGGCCGGGCGTGTCGATCATGTCGAGCACGAAGTCGGTGCCGGCGTGCTCGCCGGTCTTCGGCGTCCACGGCAGGCGCACGTTCTGCGCCTTGATGGTGATGCCGCGCTCGCGCTCGATGTCCATGCGGTCGAGGTACTGAGCACGCATCTGCCGCGCCTCGATGATCCCGGTGACCTCGAGCATCCGGTCGGCCAGCGTCGACTTGCCGTGGTCGATGTGGGCGATGATGCAGAAGTTCCGGATGCGGGCCGGGTCGGTGTAGGCGGGAGTCGTCACAGTGCTCCCATCGTCCCACGGGTGGGCGGCTCGTCCAGCCATTGCCCAGACCTGGGCCGGTGTACCCGCGAGTTGGGGTCGGGCGGGCGACGCTGGTATCTTTACAGGCCGGTCCGCTGGCGCCTGCCGTCCGGACGCACTGTCAGAAGTACTCCCTCCCGAGAGACACCCGAGGCTCACGCGTGGCGAACATCAAGTCCCAGATGAAGCGGATCAAGACCAACGAGAAGGCGCGTCAGCGCAACGTTGCCGTCAAGTCCGCCCTGAAGACGGCCGTCCGGCGTTTCCGTACCGCCGCTGACGCCGGGGACGCCGCGGCTGCGACCGCCGCTCTCCAGGTGGCCAGCAAGGCGCTGGACAAGGCCGCCAGCAAGGGCGTCATCCACAAGAACCAGGCCGCCAACCGCAAGTCGGGCATGGCCAAGCAGGCCGCCAAGATCGGCGCCTGACGCTCGTTCTTCTCCGCAGAGAGCCCCCTCCCGCACGGGACGGGGGCTCTTCGCGTTGTGGGACGCGCTGTGCGGCGGGGCGCCGTCGAGCCGTGTGGGGCGCCGCCAGGCGCCGCCGTGCGGCGGCGCCGTCGAGCGGTGTGGGGCGCCGTCGAGCCGTGTGGGGCGCGGTCGGGCGTGCTGCCGCCCCGTGTCAGGAGCGCCCGGTCAGCCGCGGACGCCGCGACCGGTGGCGGCGCGGATGGCGACGATGCGGCGCACCGCCCGCTCCAGCGCGTAGTCGGCGCTGGCCGCGGCGCCCTTGACGTCGGCGTTGAGCTCCGCGGCCACACCGACCGCCTGCTGCAGCCCCTCGATGCTCCAGCCGCGCGCCTGGCTCTGCGCCTTCTTCACCTTCCACGGCGGCAGCTTCAGCGTGCGGGCCAGCTCGCCGGGGTTGGTGCTGCGCAGTGACGTGACCCGCGCCGCGGTGCGCACCCCGTCGGCGATGGCGTCGGCGATGAGGACGTGCGCGACGCCGCGCTGCAGCGCCCAGCGGAGCATCTCCAGCGAACCCTGCCGGTCCCCGACCAGGACTCGCTCCGCGACGGTGAACCCGGTGACCTCGGCCTGCCCGCGGTGGAACCGGGCCACGGCGTCGGCGTCGATGGTGCCGCCGAAGTCCGACACCAGCTGCCCGGCCGCGGACGACAGCTGGCGCAGGTCGGCCCCGATCGCCTCGACCAGGGCGCTGGCCGCATCGGGGGCGATCCGCCCGCCGGCCGACCGGACCTCGTTGCGCACGAAGGCGATCCGGTCCCCCACCGAGCTGACCTTCGGGCAGTCGTCGACGGCCGCACCGGCCGCGGTGAACGCCTTGACCAGGGCCTCGTTGCGCTTGCCCCCGTGGTGCACCACCACCAGCGTGAGGTCGGGATCCGGGTCCTTCGCGTAGCTGGTGAGGGCGTCGACGAGCGCGCTCGCCGCCTCGTGCACGCCGGTGACCACGACCAGCCGGTGCCCGCCGAACAGCGAGGGCGCCAGGACGTCGGCGAGCTGGCCGACCGGCAGGCCCAGGGCTGCCATCTCGTGCAGCTCGGCATCGGGGTGGCGCTCGAGGACGGCTGCGCGGACGGCGGAGACGGCGCGGGCCCGCAGGAGCTCCTCCTCGCCGACCACGGCGCGCAGACGTGAGGTCGGTGCGGGAGGTGCTGCAGCCACACCGGCATGGTGCCACGCGCCGGAGACGGGACCGCCGGCCCGCGCCGGTGGCTCCGGCTCCTCGGAACAGCGAAGCGAGCACGAGGGCCGCCTCCGGCCGGTCGCCACCTCGAGGGGCTGCCGCGGCGTGGCTGGGATCGGCGCCCCGGCCGGCCACGCCCCACCCCTCCGCGTCCCCGGCCACGGCGAGGTCGCCCTCGCGGTCGGTGCGGTGCACCCGCATCCCCTCCCGCACCAACCAGGCGAGGACCCGCGCCGTCGGGTGGCCGTACGGGTTGCCCGCGCCCACCGACACCAGGGCCACCCGGGCACCGGTGGCGGCCAGGAACCCGCGGTCGGCGTCGGCGCTGCCGTGGTGCGGCACCTTGAGCACGTCGGCGCGCAGGTCGACGCCGCGGGCGACGATCCGCGCCTGCGCCTCGCCGCCGAGGTCGCCGGTCAGCAGGACCCGGACGCCGTTGCGGGTGACCCGGACGACGAGCGAGAGGTCGTTGGCCTCGGCGGCCCTCGTGGCCGCTCGCGGGGGCGGTGCGAGGACGTCCACGGTGGCGTCCCCGACCGCCCGGTGGTCGCCGGGGACCAGGACCGTCCGTTCCGCACCGGCTCTGCGCGTGAGCGTGTCCAGCCGGCCGGACCGGTCGTCGGCGGGTGAGAGGGTGCCGGTGGCGACGGTCCCGACGTCCCGCCCGGACAGCGCTCCCGCGAGCCCTCCGGCGTGGTCGGCGTCCAGGTGCGTGACGAGGACCAGCGGCAGCCGGTCGATGCCCAGGCGGTCCAGGCAGCGGTCGACCGCGCCGACGTCCGGGCCGGCGTCCACGAGGACCCCCTCCCCCGGCCCGGTCGGCACGACGAGCGCGTCGCCCTGTCCGACGTCGCAGGCGACCACCACCGTGTCGGCCGGCGGCCACCCACGGGTCACCTGGCGGATCGGCCAGCCCAGGACGACCACGCCGACGAGGGCGGCCAGCGCGAGGGCCCGTGACCGCGGGTACCGCCACAGCACCCAGCCGAGGGCGAGCAGGAGGACGGTCAGCAGCACCGCGCCCCGCGTGCCGGCCGGCCAGGCGGCCGCGCCGTCCGGGAGCGCCGCCGCCCGCTCGGCGACGACGACCAGCCAGCGGACCGGCCAGCCGGCCAGCCACACGCCGGCGTCGCCGAGTGGCGGCAGGACCGTCCCGACCAGCGCGGCGGCCAGCCCGAGCACGGTGGCGGCGGGTACGACGGGCGCGGCCAGCAGGTTCGCCGGCAGCGAGACGGGACTGACCAGGCCCGAGAGTCCGGCCACCAGCGGCGCGGTGGCGACACCGGCGGCCGCGGCGACCGCCACGGCGTCGGCGAGGATCTGCGGCCAGCCGTGTATCCGCAGGCGCCGCGACCAGCCGGGCGCGAGCAGCACGATGGCGGCGGTGGCCGCCACGGACAGCGCGAAGCCGGCATCCTGCGCCAGCCGGGGGTCGACCAGCAGCAGCACGACGACGGATGCCCCCAGCGCGGGCACGGCCACCCTCGACCGGCCGCCGGCCAGCGCCAGCAGGGTGACCGCCCCCATCGCCGCGGCCCGCACGACGCTGGCACTGGGCCGGGCGAGCAGGACGAACCCGACCAGGGCGACCGCGGCGACCAGCGCCTGCACGCGCCGGTCGACCGCCCGCCGCCGCAGCGGGACGAGCACGCCGGTGAGGACGATCGCGACGTTGGCCCCGCTGACGGCGGTGAGGTGCGCGAGCCCGGCCCGCCGGAAGTCCTCCTCGAGCACGGGGTCCATCGCCCGCGTGTCCCCGACCACGAGGCCGGGCAGCAGGCCGCCCGCCCGCGGCCCCAGCACGCGCACGGCCGCCTCGGAGAACCCGTCCCGGATCGCGCCGGCCACCCGCTGGCTCCACGGCGGATCGCCGAGGAGGACCGGCGGCGCACGCGCCGACACCCGGGCCACCAGCCCGTCCCCCGGATCGGCCGGGGTGACGGTGCCCCGGACGCGCAGCGGCTGACCCGGCAGGAGCCCCGTCCACTCCTCGGCGGGTGCGAAGACGACGACGTCATCGGCCAGCCGGGTCCGCACCGTGCCGTCGTCCAGGCCGGTGACCGTGGCCTCCACGACGACCCGGGCCGGGCCCACGCCGCCCACGGGCCGCGGGTCGCCGTCCACCTCGAGGTCCAGCAGCACCGTCCGGCGCGCCTCGGCGACCGTGGCCAGCGGGGAGGACTCCCGGGCCGCGGCCCGCACCGCCGCGGTGCCCGCCGTGACCGCCACCGCGGCCAGCACGCCGAGCAGCACCACGGCCGCCGCCGAGCGCCGATGGCGAGCGACCGGCACCGCCACGGCCGTCGCGACCAGGGCGGAGGCGGCCAGTGCGCCCGGCGACAGCAGCGAGGACACGAGGGTCGTGGTCCACACGGCCGCCGCCGCGGGTGCCAGGCGGAGGTCCACCCAGGCCCAGCGCCCGCGCGGTGCGCTCACACGGTCACCAGCTCGGCGACCTCGGCGTACGTGGCCGGCCCGATCCCGGGCACGTCGTCGAGCTGCTCGACGCTGGTGAACCGGCCCTGCTGCGCCCGGTGGTCGACGATCCGCTGGGCCAGCACGGGGCCGATGCCCGGCAGGGCGTCCAGATCGGCGGCGGTGGCCGTGTTCAGGTCGACCTGACCGGCAGCCGGCGCGACCCCGGGTGCAGCGGCTCCGCCCGAGACCGCGCCCGGCACACCGACCGCGATCTGCTGGCCGTCGGCGACCACCGCCGCGAGGTTGATCGAGGCCGGGTCGGCCTCCGGCAGCAGGCCACCGGCGGCCGCCACGGCGTCGGCGACGCGGGCGCCCTCCGGGACGACGACGAGGCCCGGCCGGGCCACGAGGCCGACCACGGCGACGACGGCGGTGGCGGAGCTGTCCGCCGCGACACCGACGGAGGGCGTCGCGGGTGCGGCCGGCGGCGTGCCCGGGGCCTCGGGTGCCGACGCGGCGGGGGTCTCCCCGGCCGGTTCCTCCGTGCCGGCCGGCTCGGCAGGGGCCGGCTGAACCTCGGGCCGGTCGAACCAGGTGCCCACCGCGACCAGCGCCGCCGCGAGCAGCCCGGCCACCCACAGCGCCCACACCCCGCGCCGTCCCGGGTCGAGCCGGACCGCACTGCCCGGTGCGCGGTGCCGGCCGATGCCGCCGGGGAGCTCGGCGTCCCTCCCCCACCCGCCCGGCTCGTCCGCCACCTCCGGCTCGTCGAGGCCGTCGAGGTCGGGCCCGGGACCGGAGCCGGCGGGCTCGACGTCGGGCACCCAGCCGCGCGGGTGCACGCGGTCGTCGAGCAAGGCACGCAACCGTGCGCGGATCAGGTCGGCGTCATCGCTGCGACGGGGTGAGAGGCGCACCGGGCGGACGCTAGGCAGCCCCGGCCCCTCGTGCGGCGGCTCGGGCCCGGCTGTGGATGGGGCCCCTGCCTGTGGACGACGGAGGGCGGGCGCGGGCGGCGGTGCGCGAGGCTGCGCCGGTGCCCGTGCTCCGCCGCTGCTCAGTCCGGCTGTCCGCCCTCGTCCCGCTGCGCCGCCGGGTCCAGCGGTGGCAGGGAGGACGCCGGCGCGACGACCAGCCCCACCGCGCCCGGTCCCACGTGCGCGCCGATCGCCGCGCCCAGCTCGCTCACGAGCAGCTCCCGCAGCAGCGGCACCTGCTCCCGGAGCTCGGCCGCCAGGCGCTCGGCCCGGTCGGGAGCGGCCAGGTGGTGCACGGCCACCGACACCGGCACCCCGTCGGCCGCCTCGACGCCCCGTTGCACCAGGCGGGCCAGCGCACGCGCCGAGGTGCGCACCTTCTCCAGCGGCACGACCCGCCCCTCGGAGACGTGCAGGACCGGCTTGACGGCGAGGGCGGTGCCGATCAGGGAGGCGGCCGAGCCGATCCGGCCACCTCGGCGCAGGTGCTCCAGGGTGTCGACGACGAACAGCGTCCGCGTGGCCGCGGCGGTCTCGCGCGCCGCAGCCGCGACGGCCTCGGCACCCCCGCCGGCGGCGGCCACGCGCGCGGCGGCGAGGACCGCGAAGCCGCTGCCCATGGCCGCGGACCGGGAGTCGACGACGGTCACCACGTGCTCGCCGACCTGCGCGGCGGCCAGGCGGGCGGCGTCGACGGTGCCGGACAGCTCGGCGGACAGGTGCACCGACACGATGCGGTCGGCACCCGCGGCCAGCCGCCGCCGGTAGGCGCTGACGAAGTCCCCCGGCGTGGGACGGGAGGTGGAGACCCGCTGGCCCCGGCCGGCCAGCGCGCGGGCGACGTCGGCGGGGCTGATCTCCTCCCCCTCGCGGCCGGAGTGCCCGGCCATCACCACGTAGAGCGGGACCACCTCGACCGCGTACTGCTCGACCAGCTCAGGAGGCAGGTATGCCGTGGAGTCGGTGACCACGGCGACGGACACCCGGCGAGGCTAGCTCCCGGCGGCGGACCGCAAGACACGGTGCGTCGCGATGCACCGCGGTCGGGTGACCTCAGAGGACGGCGTTGGCGTCCTGCACCGGTGCCGGTGCCTCCTCGGGCGTCGCCCCGGCCTCCAGCGGCGCGGACGCCCTCGCCGGCCCCGCGGACCCGGCCGGCGGCTGCGGAGCCGAGCTGTTGTGCCGCAGCAGCCGCCACCGGTCACCGTGCACCGCCAGCTCGCTCCAGGCGCAGTTGCCGAGGGGGCCGACGACCCGCCGGTGCTCAGGGCCGAGGCCCAGCAGCGCCTCGATCAGGCGCCCGCCGGTGCCACCGTGGGTCACCACGACGGCGGCCGGCGCCTCGGGCAGGTCCTGGAGTGCGGCGAGGGCACGGTCCGGCACGGTGGCGGGGTCCTCCCCGCCGCGGCCCCGCACCGGGCGGCCGGCCAGCCAGTCGGCGTACTGGTCGGGGTGCCGCTCGGCCACCTCGTCGCGGGTCAGGCCCTCCCAGCACCCCAGGCCGACCTCGCGCAGGCGCGGGTCCAGGCGCAGGGGCACCCCGAGCAGTCCGGTCAGGGTGGCCGCGGTCTCCGCGGCCCGGGTGAGGTCGCTGGACACCACCACGGTGCCCTGCGGCAGCGGACCGGTCGCGGCCAGCTGGGGTGCGGTGCGGGCGGCCTGGCCGCGACCCTCGGCGTCCAGCGGGGGGTCGAGCTGGCCCTGGAAACGCCCGGTGGCGTTCCACTCGGTCCGTCCGTGCCGCCAGATCAGCAGGCGGGTCACCGGCAGCGGCGGCACGGCGGCACTCACCGGCCGGCCGCCTCCGGGCCCTCGTCCCGGGGGCGCCCGCCGGGCGTCACGTCGTCGTCCTCGGCCGGCTCGGGAGCCAGCGGGGTGGGGTCGGCGCTGGCTGGGTCGACGTCGTCGGCCGACAGCGTCTGCCGGGTCGACGGGGCGGCGCCGTCACCGGCGGCGTTCCCGACCGACGCGGCGTCGTCCCCGGAGGCCGCGGCGCCGGGCGGCGCGGCCGGGTCGACGAAGGGGATGGTCGGGCAGTCCTTCCACAGCCGCTCGAGGGCGTAGTAGGCCCGCTCCTCGGCGTGCTGCACGTGGACGACGACGTCGATGAAGTCCAGCAGCACCCAGCGGGCCTCCGCGACGCCCTCGCGGCGCACCGGCTTGACCCCGTGCTGCCGCAGCCGCTCCTCCACCTCGTCGACGATCGCCTGCACCTGGCGCTCGTTGGGAGCCGAGGCCAGCACGAACGCGTCGGTGATGGCCAGCCGCTCGCTCACGTCGACGATCGACACGTTGGTGGCGAGCTTGTCCGCGGCGGCCTGGGCGGCGAGCAGTGCGGTCTCCCGCGCCTCGGTCGAGGCGGTCATCGGGGTACCTCCTGGAGATGGGGGGACGGTGGCTCGGTCGCGGGTCCACCGGGGTCTCCGGTGGCCGGCGGCCGGTCGTAGGTGGGGCGGTCGCCCGCCGGCGGGGTGGGACGGCCGCCGCGCGCGATCCCCTCCCGCGCGACGGGACGGGTCCCGCCGGGCACGCGGTAGAGGCCGCGCTTCTCGATGTACTGCACGACGCCGTCCGGGACGAGGTACCAGACCGGCATGCCCCGCCCCACCCGTTCCCGGCAGTCGCTGGAGCTGATGGCCAGGGCGGGCACCTCGACCAGGCTCACCGCGCCCTCGGGCAGGTGGGCGGCCCCCAGGTCGAAGCCGGGGCGGGTCACGCCGATGAAGTGCGCCAGGTCGAAGCACCGGTCGCTGTCGCGCCAGCTCAGGATCTGGGAGAGCGCGTCGGCGCCGGTGATGAAGAACAGCTCGTCGTCGGGGCGCTGGCGCTGCAGGTCGCTGAGCGTGTCGATGGTGAAGGTCTGACCGCCCCGGTCGATGTCCACCCGGCTCACCGAGAAGCGCGGGTTGGAGGCGGTGGCGATGACCGTCATGAGGTACCTGTCCTCGGCCGGGCTGACCTCGCGGTGGCTCTTCTGCCACGGCTGCCCGGTCGGCACGAAGACGACCTCGTCGAGCCCGAAGAGCACCGCCACCTCGCTGGCCGCCACCAGGTGCCCGTGGTGGATGGGGTCGAACGTCCCGCCCATCACACCGACTCGCCGTCCTGCCACCGATCGAGCCTATCCGGGCGGGCCGACACCGGCCCGCGAGGACCGATCGGCGCCCGGAGCGCGCAGGCCACCAGACCGCGCAGGGCCGCAGAGCGCTCAGCGCCTCAGAGCGTGGTCACGAAGTCGGCGAGCTGGGCGGCGGTGCGGCACTCGACCATGTCGACCACCTCGGCGTACCGGAGGGCCGCGGAGTCGCCGCTGCCCCACAGCCGCCGCGGCTCCGGGTTCAGCCAGTGCGCCGAGCGCGACCGTCGGACCAGGTCGGCGAGCACGGGCAGCCCGGGCTGGCGGTGGTTGGTCCGGCCGTCCCCGAGCACGAGCAGCGAGGTCTTCGGGCCCACGGCGCCCGGCCATCGCTCGGCGAAGACCTCCAGGGCGGTGCCGTAGTCGCTGTGCCCGTCGAAGCCCACGACGTCGGCCTCGCGGCCGATCCGCGCGACCGCGTCGCTGACGTCGGCGCCGGGCCGGAAGAACCGGGTCACCTCGTCGGTGGAGTCGACGAACGCGAACGCCCGCACGCCGGAGAAGTGCTCCCGCAGCGCCTGGGTCAGCATCAGCGTGAAGTGGCTGAACCCGGCCACCGAGCCGCTGACGTCGCACAGCACGACCAGCTCCGGCTTGTGCACCCTGCGCGGCCGGTGGTGGGTCACCACCGGGACCCCGCCCGTGCCCAGCGACGCGCGGACGGTCCTGCGGAAGTCCAGCCGTCCCTCCCGGCCCAGCCGCCGGCGCGCCGACAGCCGGACCGCCAGCCGCCGGGCCAGCGGCGCCACGGTCCGGCGCAGCTCGGCCAGGTCGGCCTGGTTGGCGCGGAGGAACTCCACCTGGTCGGCCAGCGGCCGGATGGCGTTCCTGGCCACCTTGTCCCGGCCCCGCTCGGCCGCCGCCCGCCGCCGCACCTCGGCCTCCACCGCCGCCTTGAACGCCGCCAGGCGCTCGCGCACCGTCTGCCGGGCCACCTGCTCGGCCAGCCCGCCGCGCTCGCCGTCGCCGAGCAGCCCGGCCAGCAGCTGCGCCACGAGGGTGTCCGGCGACAGCGCCCGCAGCACCCGGTAGCTGAAGAACGACTGACCGGACGGCGACGGGGTGGCCCGGCCCAGCCGGTCGACGGCCTCGCGGGCGAACCGGCGCAGTGCCTCCGGATCGCCGTCCAGCAGCAGCTGGGCCAGCCGGTCACGCAGCAGGCCGGCCAGGTCTGCGCCGTCCGGCACGTCGAGGGTGGACTCCGGGGCCTCGCCCGCCACGCCCGGGTCGTCGTCACTGCCGTCGACGTCCACCACCGGCCGGTCCGACAGCGGCCACCACAGGTCGAACAGCACGTCGTAGGCCGGGCGCTGCGCCGCGCGCTGCAGCAGCACCGCGGCCAGCCCGTGCCGCAGCTGCTCGCGGTCCAGCAGGTCGACGACGGTGAGGATCTCGGCGGCGTCCACGGCCTGGCTGATCCCGACCGGGATGCCGGCCTCCCGCACCGCCCGCACGAAGCCGTCGAGGTGGCCGGCGAGCCCGCCGGGCCCGGCGGCAGGCGCGGTCATCAGTTCAGCCGCAGCTCGGCCGCGGCCCGCTCCTGGTCGCTGGCGTGCTTGAGCACCACGCCGAGCGTCGAGCGCACCGCGGTCTCGTCGAGGGTGTCCATCCCGAGCTCCAGCAGGGTCTGCGCCCAGTCCAGCGTCTCGGAGATCGACGGCGACTTCTTCAGCTCCAGCGCCCGCAGCGCGCGGATGGTGCGCACCAGCTGCTCGGCCAGCCCCGGCGCGAGGTCGGGCACCCGGGAGAGCACGATCTCCCGCTCGCGCTCGGCCGACGGGTAGTCCAGCGCGAGGTAGAGGCAGCGCCGCTTGAGCGCCTCGGACAGCTCCCGGGTGGCGTTCGAGGTCAGCACCACCATCGGCCGACGGGTGGCCGTCACCGTGCCGAGCTCGGGGATGGTGACCTGGAAGTCGCTGAGCACCTCCAGCAGCAGGCCCTCCACCTCGACGTCGGCCTTGTCGGTCTCGTCGACGAGCAGCACGGTGGGGGTGGCGCGCCGGATGGCGGTGAGCAGCGGCCGGGAGAGCAGGAACTCCTCACCGAAGATGTCGTCGTGCACGGTGTCCCAGTCGGCGCCGCCGGTGCCCTGCGCCGCCTGGATGCGCAGCAGCTGCTTCTTGTAGTTCCACTCGTACAGCGCCCGCGCCTCGTCCAGGCCCTCGTAGCACTGCAGCCGGATCAGCTCCGAGCCGGTGGCCACCGCCAGGGCCTTGGCCAGCTCGGTCTTGCCGGTGCCGGCCGGCCCCTCGACCAGCAGCGGCTTGCCCAGCCGGTCGGCGAGGAACACCGTCGTGGCGATCTGCGCGTCGGGCAGGTAGCCAGCGGTCGCCAGCCGCTTGCTGACGTCCGCGACCGAGGAGAACTGCGGGGACTGCGACGGCGGGCGGGGCATGCGGCTCCAGTCAGCTCGAGCCGGTCAGCGGGTGTGGCCGCTGCCGGTGACGACGTACGTGGTGGAGGTCAGCTCCGGCAGGCCGAGCGGGCCGCGGGCGTGCAGCTTCTGCGTGGAGATGCCGATCTCGGCGCCGAAGCCGAACTCCCCGCCGTCGGTGAAGCGGGTGGAGGCGTTGACCAGCACCGCGGCGGCGTCCACCCCGGCGGTGAACGCCGCGATCGCCGAGGCGGAGTCGGCGACGATCGCCTCGGTGTGCCCGGTGCTCCACCGCTCGATGTGGTCCAGCGCCTGCGGGAGGTCGTCGACGACCCGCACCGCCATGTCCATCGACAGGTACTCGGTGGCCCAGTCCTCGTCGGTCGCGGGGACGACGGCGTCGTGGGCGGCCTGGGCCGCGGCGTCCCCGTGCAGGGTCACGCCGGCGTCGGCCAGCGCGGACAGCAGCCGCGGCAGGAACGGGACGTCGCGGTGCACCAGCAGCGTCTCGGCGGAGTTGCAGACGCTGACCCGGTGGGTCTTGGCGTTGAGCACGATCGCCTCGGCCATGGCCGGGTCGGCGGAGGCGTCGACGTAGACGTGGCAGTTGCCCTCGCCGGTCTCGATGACCGGCACGGTCGACTCGCGCACCACGCGCTGGATGAGCGACGCGCCGCCCCGCGGGATGACGACGTCGACCACGCCGCGGGCGTTCAGCAGCTCGCCCACCGAGGCGCGGTCGGCCGGCAGCAGCTCGATCGACCCGGCCGGCAGCCCGGCCTTCTCCGCGGCCTCGGTGAGGACGGCGACGAGCGCGGTGTTGGTGCCGAACGCCGACGCCGACCCCCGCAGCAGCGCCGCGTTGCCGCTCTTGAGGCACAGGCCCGCGGCATCGACGGTCACGTTAGGGCGGGCCTCGTAGACGATCCCGACCACGCCGAGGGGCACCCGGACCTGCCGCAGCTGCAGCCCGTTGGGCAGCGTCGACCCGCGGACGACGTCGCCCACCGGGTCCGGCAGGGCCACCAGCTGGCGCAGCGCGTCGGCGACCCCGGCCACCCGCCCCGCGTCCAGCCGCAGCCGGTCGAGGATCGCGGCGGGGGTGCCCGCGGCCGCGGCGGCCTCGACGTCGGCGGCGTTGGCGGCGAGCACCTCGTCGGTGCGCTCGACCAGCGCGTCGGCCATCGCCCGCAGCGCGGCGTCCTTGGTGTCGGTGGGCAGGGTGCGCAGCACCCGGGCGGCGCCGCGGGCCCGCTGGGCCGCGGCGCCGATCAGCGGCAGGCCGGAGACGTCGGACACGCCCGCGAGGGTACGCGGGCGGACGCCGCACCTCGCCGTCCCGACCACCGCAGCCCATGCGAGAATGATTCTCATGCACATCACGACGACGCGCACGACGGCGACCGCCGCGGCCTGCGCCGCTGCCCTCCTGCTGACCGCGTGCGGAGGCGACGACGCCACCAGCACCGGCACCGGGGAGGGGCTCACCGTCGTCGCCGGCTTCTACCCGCTGCAGTGGGCCGCCGAGCGCGTCGGCGGCGACCGCGTCGACGTCTCCTCGCTCACCCCGCCCGGCGCCGAGGCCCACGACCTGGAGCTGACCCCCCAGGACGTCGCCGCTGTCGGCGAGGCCGACGTGCTGGTCTACCTGGCGGGCTTCCAGCCGGCCCTGGACGAGGCCGCGGAGTCCGAGGCCGGCGACGCCGCCTGGGACGCCGGGCAGGCGGCCGACCTCTCACTCACCTCGGAGGAGCACTCGCACGACGGCGAGGAGGAGCACGCCGAGGAGGGGCACGCCGACGAGGGCGAGGAACCGGTCGACCCGCACTTCTGGCTGGACCCGACCCGGCTGGCCGCCGTCGGCGACGCCCTGGCCGCGGAGCTCGGCGAGCAGGACCCGGACGGCGCCGCCACCTACGAGGAGAACGCCGCCGCCCTGCGGGCCGACCTCGAGGCGCTCGACGCGGAGATGCAGGCCGGGCTCGCGAACTGCGCCGTCCCCACGCTGGTCACCAGCCACGACGCCTTCGGCTACCTCGCCGCCCGCTACGGCCTCGAGGTGGTCGGCATCAGCGGCCTCTCCCCCTCGCAGGAGCCGAGCCCGGCCCAGCTCGCCGAGATCTCCACACTGGTGCGCGAGCGCGGGGTGACGACCGTCTACACCGAGACCCTCGTCGACCCCGCCGTCGCCGAGACCGTCGCCGAGGAGGCCGGGGTGCGCACCGCCGTCCTGGACCCGCTGGAGGGCCTGACCGACGAGTCCGCCGGTGCGGACTACCTGTCGGTCATGCGCGAGGACCTGGCCACGCTACAGGAGGGGCAGGGCTGCTCATGACCGCCGCCATCCGGCTCCGGGACGCCAGCATCGGCTACGGCGACGTGCCGGTGGTCTGCGGCGTCGACCTCACCGTGCAGGCCGGCGAGGCGGTCGCCGTCCTCGGCTCCAACGGGTCGGGGAAGACGACGCTGTCGCGGGGGCTGCTCGGCCTGGCCGCCGTCCTCGGGGGCGAGGTCGAGGTGCTCGGGGCGCCGGTCGGGCGGCTGCGCGAGCGGGGGCGGATCGGCTACGTGCCGCAGCGGCACACGGTGAGCGGCGCCGTGCCGGCCACGGTCCGCGAGGTGGTCGGCGTCGGCCGGCTGGCCCGGCTCGGGCTGTTCCGGCGGCTGCGCCCCGCCGACCGCGCCGCGGTCGCCGACGCGGTGGCCGCCGTCGGGCTCAGCGACCGGATGAGCGACCCCGTGGCCTCGCTCTCCGGCGGCCAGCAGCGCCGGGTGCTGGTGGCCCGCGCGCTGGCCGCCCAGCCGGAGCTGCTGATCATGGACGAGCCGACCGCCGGCGTGGACGCCGCCAGCCAGGACGCGCTCGCCGCCGTCCTGGCCGGCGTGTCGGCGACCGGCACCACCCTGCTGGTCGTCACCCACGAGACCGGGCCGCTGCGCGGCGTCCTGACCCGCGCGGTCGTGGTCGACCACGGGCGGATCGGCTACGACGGCCCGCTGGCCGGCGCAGAGCCGCACGCCGACGGCGGCCACCACCACCCCGAGGACGCCGGCCGGCCCCCGGCCAGGGGCTACCGCATCGACCAGCCCCGGGTGACCAGCGACGGAGGCCGCTGACGTGGAGATCCTCGAGTACGGCTTCATGCAGCGGGCGCTGCTGGCCTCGCTGATGGTCGGCCTGGTCGCCCCGGCGGTCGGCGTCTTCCTGGTCCAGCGCCGGCTGTCCCTGCTGGGCGACGGCCTCGGCCACGTCGCCCTCACCGGCGTCGCGATCGGCGTCCTCACCTCGACCGCCCCCGTCGGGACGGCGCTGGTGGCAGCGGTCATCGGTGCGGTCGTCATCGAGCTGGTGCGGGCCCGCGGGCGCACCAGCGGCGACGTCGCCCTCGCCGTCCTGTTCTACGGCGGCATCGCCGGCGGTGTCGTGCTGCTGAGCCTGGCCCCGCGCGGTCAGGCGACCAACCTGGAGTCCTACCTGTTCGGTGCGATCACGACGACCAGCGCCTCGGACGTCGCCGTCTTCGCCGTCATCACGCTCGTCGTGCTCGCCGCGGTGTGGCTGCTGGGCCAGCGGCTGTACGCGGTCAGCGACGACGAGGAGTACGCGCGGGCGGTCGGCCTGCCCGTGCTCGCGCTCAACATCGTGCTCGCGGCGCTGGTCGCCTCGACCGTCGTGCTGTCGATGCGCGTGGTCGGGCTGCTGCTCATCAGCGCCCTGATGATCGTGCCGAGCGCGGTCGCCCAGCTGGTGGCCCGCAGCTTCCGGCAGGCCCTCTACCTGGCCTGCGCCATCGGCCTGGTGGTCAGCGTCTCGGGCACGACCGCGTCCTACTACGCGGGCACCCCGTCCGGCGGGACGATCGTGCTTCTGGCGATCGCCCTGTTCCTCGTCGTCACCAGCACGGTGGCCCTGCGCGAGGTCACCGCGCGGCGCCGGCACCGGCGGCGGGCGGAGGTGCACGCGGCGCACCCGCACGAGCACGGCGAGGGCTGCGGGCACCAGCCGGTGCCGCACGGCGACCACGTCGACTACGACCACGACGGCCACCTGCACGCCCCGCACCGCACCGGCGCCGGCACCCACTACGACGAGCACGGCCGGCACGCGACGCCGGCCCCTGGCCAGGGAGGCCGCCCGTGACCGCCCCGAACCCGGCCGAGGTGCCCGGCCGCCGGCAGACCCGGCAGCGCAGCGCCGTCCAGGGCCTGCTCGAGGAGCTCGACGGCTTCCGCACCGCCCAGGACCTGCACGCCCTGCTCCGCGAGCGCGGCGACGCGGTGGGGCTGGCGACGGTCTACCGGGCGCTGCAGGCCCTGGTGGACGACGGCCTGGTCGACGTGCTCCGCGGCAGCGACGGCGAGGCCGCCTACCGCCGGTGCTCGCCGGTGCACCACCACCACCTGGTGTGCCGATCGTGCGGCCGCACGGTGGAGGTGGCCGACCCGCCGGTCGAGCGCTGGGCCGCCCGGGTCGCCGCCGAGCACGGGTTCGCCGACGTCCAGCACCAGCTGGAGGTGTTCGGCACCTGCGCCACCTGCACCGCGGCCGGCTGAGGCTCACCGGTACGGGTCGGTGACCTCCCGGAGCCGGGTGAGCGCCGCCCGCAGGGCGGCGGCGGTCTCCTCGCCGAGGTACGCGGTCCACTCGGCCTCGACCTCGGCCTCGACCCGCCGGGCCAGCGCCACGACGCGCTCGCCGCGGTCGGCCATCTGCACCAGCCGGGCCCGGCCGTCGGTCGGGTCGGCCACCCGGCGGACGTAGCCGGCGGCCTCCAGCTGGTCGACGAGGTGCCCGGCGGTCTGCTTGGTGACCAGCGCCTGCTCGGCGAGGTCGGTCAGCCGCGTGCCGGTGCGGCCGATCCTCGCGGCGATGCGGCCCTGGGCGGCGGTGATGTCGTCGAAGCCGGCCGCGGCCAGCGCCGCCAGGATCCGCGCCTCCATGGCCCGGTGCGGGTAGAAGCACAGCAGCCCCAGGTTCTGCCGCTCCTCCGGTCCCTCGGTCACGGTGCCCCTTGACGACGGTCAGATCCTCTGACGAAACTTGTCAGAGGATCGTACCAACCGGGTGGAGGCGTCATGGACCTCGACGACGTGTGGCGGACCATCGACGCCGAGCGGCTGAGCCTCGCTGACCTGCTGGAGGACCTCTCCCCCACCGAGTGGGAGACCCCGTCGCTGTGCTCCGACTGGCGGGTCGGGGACGTCGCCGTGCACCTGACCCAGGCGCACATGGGGCTCGGCGCGGCGCTCGTCGCGGCGGTCCGTGCGCGCGGCAGCTTCGAACGGATGATCCGGGACTCGGCTCTGCGCGCGGCGCCGCTGCCGCCCGCGGAGTGCGCCCGGCGGTTGCGTGCGATGGCCGGCTCGCGGCGTACGGCACCGTTCCTCAGCCCGCTGGAGCCGCTCATGGACGTCCTCGTCCACGGGCAGGACATCGCACTCCCCCTGGGTCGCTGCCGGCCGATGCCCCCGGCCGCCGCGGCAGCGGCCGCACAGCGCGCGTGGGACATGGGGTTTCCCTTCCGGGCACAGCGGCGGCTGGCCGGCCTCCGGCTCTCGGCGACCGACACCGGCTGGACCGTCGGCGACGGCGCTCCCGTGGAGGGTCCCGTCGCGGCGCTCCTGCTGCTGGTCACCGGCCGCGGGGCCGCGCTCGGCCAGCTCGACGGGGAGGGTGCCCGGCTGCTCGCCGGCCGCCGGGACGGCGACGTCGCGGGCTCGGGGGCCGATCGAGCCTGACAGCCGGCGACGCCGGCGGGGCCGGACGTGGAGGCCCGCTCAGCTCGGGCGCTCCCCGACGAGCAGGAGGACGCCATGACATGGGCAGTGACCATGGACGTGCCCGCACCGGTGGAGGTGTACGACGCCGTCCACGCCGAGGTCCTGCGCAGGGCCGGCGACACGACCGAGGGGCTCCTGGTGCACCTCGCCCGGGCCACACCGACCGGGTTCCAGGTCATCGAGGTCTGGGAGTCCAGGGAGGCCGCCGAGCGCTTCGACCGTGAGCTGGTCCAGCCGATCGTCGCCGAGCTCTCTCCCGACGGCCCCCCGCCCGGCGATCCCGTGGTCACCGAGTTCGAGGTCCGCGGCCTGGTCGTGCCCGGGACCGCCGTCGTCGTCTGACCGCTGCCCGGCCGGCCGCGCGGGACCCTCGCCGTCCCGTCAGCCCCGCTCGCGCAGCGCGCGCAGGGCGGTCTTCCGGGCCTCGCCGGTCAGCCGGTCGAGGAAGACCTTCCCGTCGAGGTGGTCGACCTCGTGCTGCAGTGCGCGGGCCATCAGGCCGCTGCCCTCCAGGCGCAGCGGCTTGCCGGTGACGTCGAAGCCCTCGACGACGGCGTGCATGGCCCGCACCGTGGGCGCCCAGATGCCGGGGATGGACAGGCACCCCTCGTCGCCGTCCTGCGTCTCCTCGGACAGCTCGACGATGCGCGGGTTCACCATGTGCCCGATCACGCCGTCGACGTTGTAGGAGAACGCCCGCAGCCCCACCCCGATCTGCGGCGCGGCCACGCCGGCCCGTCCCGGGTCGGCCACGGTGTCCTCGAGGTCGCGGACCAGCGCGGCCAGTTCCCTGTCGAAGGCGCGCACCGCGTCGGCGGGGGTGCGGAGGACGGGGTCACCGAGCACGCGGATGGGGCGGATCGTCACGGCCGGCAGTCTCTCAGCCCAGGGACGGGCGCCGGACCAGCACCATCTCGTCGCGGTGCACCAGCTCCCGCTGGTACTCCGGGTCGAGCTCGCCGGTCTTGCGGCCGAGCAGCGGCGGCAGCTCGCGGGCGTCGAACGCGACGAGGCCGCGCGCGACCACGACGCCGTCCGGGCCGACCAGCTCCACGGGGTCGTCGGCGAGGAAGTCGCCGACCACGCCGGTGACGCCCGCCGCCAGCAGGGAGGCGTTGCGCTCGCGCACCGCCCGCACCGCGCCCTCGTCGAGGACCAGCCGCCCCCGGGGACGGGTGGCGAAGCGCAGCCAGAACTGCCGGGCGCGCGGGCGGGGGCCCATGACGGCGAACCGGGTGCCCACCGGCTCCCCGGCCAGCGCCGCGGCGGCCTGCACGGTGGAGGTGACGACGACCGGGACGCCGGCGTGCGCCGCGATCAGGGCGGCCTCCACCTTGGTCGCCATGCCGCCGGTGCCCACGCCGTTGCGCCGGGCCGTGCCCAGGGTGACGACGTCGAGGTCGGCGGGGTCGCGCACGGTGTCCAGCAGCCGGGCCGGCCCCTGCCGCGGGTCGCCGTCGTAGACGCCGTCGACGTCGGAGAGCAGCAGCAGCGCGTCGGCGTGCGCCACGTGGGCGACCAGGGCGGCGAGCCGGTCGTTGTCGCCGAAGCGGATCTCCTCGGTGGCCACCGTGTCGTTCTCGTTGACGATCGGCAGCACCCCGAGGGTGAGCAGCTTCTCCACCGTGCGCTGCGCGTTCCGGTAGTGGCTGCGCCGGGTGAGGTCGTCGGCGGTGAGCAGCACCTGGCCCACGGTGACGTCGTGGCGGGCGAACGCGTCGGCGTAGGTCTGCACCAGCCGCAGCTGCCCGACGCTGGCCGCGGCCTGCGCGGTCGCGAGGTCCCGCGGCCGGCCCTCGACGCCCAGGGGCGCCAGGCCGGCGGCGATCGCCCCGGAGGAGACGAGCACGACCTCCCGGCCGGCGGTGCGCGCGGCCCCGAGGACGTCGACCAGCGCCGCCAGCCGGCCCTCGTCGAGCCCGCCGGGCAGGGTGGTCAGCGACGACGAGCCGACCTTGACCACGACCCGCCGCGCGCCGGCGATCTCCGGCCGGGCGGTCACTCGTCGTCTCCGGTGGGGAGGTCCTCCTCGTCCCAGGTGTCGCTGAGCTCGAAGGGCACCCGGCGGGCCCGCTTGGCCGCCAGCCGCTCCTCGGCCCGCACCCGGTGCGGGGCGTCGATGCGCGCGTCGGTGCCGCGCCCGCCGAGCCCGGCGCTCTCCTCGACGGTGAGCGTGCCGGCCGGCAGGGTGGGCGCCCAGTCGAACGTGACCCCGCCGATGGTGACCGCGTCGCCCTCGCGGGCACCGGCCTTGGCCAGCTCCTCCTCGACACCGAGCCGGTTGAGCCGGTCGGCGAGGAAGCCCACGGCCTCGTCGTTGGTGAAGTCGGTCTGGCGCACCCAGCGCTCCGGCTTGACCCCGTGGACCACGAACGCCTCGTCGTCCTCCGGGTCGCGCTCGACGGTGAACCCGCTGTCGTCGACCGCGCGCGGGGTGAGGGTGATCCGGACCGCCTCGGGCTCCGGCAGGGCGGCCCGGTGCTCGTCGACGGCGGTGGCCAGGGCGAAGCCGAGCTCGCGCAGCCCCTCCCCCGTCGCCGCGCTGACCGGGAAGACCTGCAGCCCGCGCTCCTCGAGGCCGGCGCGGACCAGGTCGACCAGCTCGCGGGCGTCCGGGACGTCGATCTTGTTGAGGACGGCGATCCGCAGCCGGCTCACCAGGTCGATCTCCTCGCCGCTGTACTCGGCGAGCTCGTGCTCCAGCGCCTCGATGTCGCTCTCGGGGTCACGGCCGGGCTCCATCGTCGCCATGTCGACCACGTGCACCAGCACGGCGCACCGCTCGATGTGGCGGAGGAACTCCAGACCCAGGCCCCTGCCCTCGGACGCCCCCGGGATCAGCCCCGGGACGTCGGCCATCGTGAAGGCGACGTCGCCGGCACGGACCACGCCGAGGTTGGGCACGAGCGTGGTGAAGGGGTAGTCGGCGATCTTGGGCCGGGCCGCCGACATCGCCGCGATCAGCGAGGACTTGCCCGCCGAGGGGAACCCGACCAGGCCGACGTCGGCGATGCTCTTGAGCTCGATGACGGCGTCGAACGCCTCGCCCGGCTCGCCGAGCAGCGCGAAGCCGGGGGCCTTGCGCCGGGAGTTGGCCAGCGCGGCGTTGCCGAGGCCGCCCTTGCCGCCGTGCGCGAGCACGACGCGGGTGCCGGCACCGACGAGGTCGGCGACGACCCGGCCGTCGGGGGTGCTCACCACGGTGCCGGCGGGGACCCGCAGGACGCGGTCCTCACCCCGGGCGCCGTGGCGGTTGCTGCCCTCGCCCGGGCGGCCGTTGCCGGCCTTCTGGTGCGGGCGGTGGTGGAAGTCCAGCAGGGTGTGCACGCTGGGGTCGACCTCGAGGACGACGTTGCCGCCGTCCCCGCCGTTGCCCCCGTCGGGCCCGCCCAGCGGCTTGAACTTCTCGCGGTGGATGGACGCCACCCCGTGGCCGCCGTTGCCGGCCGCCACGTGGACGACCACGCGGTCGACGAAAGCGGCCATGTCCGCGCCGCCTCTCAGTTCTCGGGTGTCAAGCGCCACGAGCGCACGGGCCGCCGGCCCGTGCGCTCGTGTGCGGGGTGAGTGTGCCGTCGGCCCTTCGGCCCCGTCCCGGGGCCCGGCCTGAGCCTGCGGAGGCCGGGGAGGACGTGGTCCTCTCTCAGGCCTCGACGGCGGCGATGGAGACGGTCCGGCGACCGCGCCGCGTGCCGAAGGTCACCGAGCCCGCCTCCAGGGCGAACAGCGTGTCGTCGCTGCCGCGACCGACACCCAGGCCCGGGTGGAAGTGGGTGCCGCGCTGGCGCACGATGATCTCGCCGGCCTTCACGACCTGACCACCGAAGCGCTTGACGCCGAGGCGCTGCGCGTTCGAGTCGCGGCCGTTGCGGGAGGACGAGGCGCCCTTCTTGTGTGCCATGTCGTCGTCAGCCCTTCGTGATGTCGCGGACCACGACGTCGGTGAGGGGCTGACGGTGCCCCTGACGCTTGTGGTAGCCGGTCTTGTTCTTGAACTTGTGGATGCGGATCTTCGGGCCCTTGCCATGGCCGACGATCTCGCCGGTCACGGTCACGCCGGCCAGCGCCTGCGCGTCGCTGGTGACGGTGTCACCGTCGACCAGGAGCAGGGCCGGGAGGGTGACGGTGTCGCCCGCCTCGCCCGCGAGACGGTTGACCGTGAACCGGTCGCCCACGGCCACCTTGTGCTGCCGGCCACCGGCCTTCACGACTGCGTACACCACTGACTCCTCGATCGCTTCTACGTGTCCTGTGTGCACCCCGACGACGGGCGCCGGGTGCTGGACGGGCCGCACGCCTGCCAGGCGACACCCTGCGGTGCCCGGCCCGTGGCGGTGCAACCCGACCAGCGTACCCGAGGGATCGGGACCGGGTCGAACCGGTGCCCGATCCCCCGGGCGGGGTCAGGAGGCCGGCGGGCCGGCCGGCCGGCTGGCCGCGCGGCGGCGGCGCGGGCGGGTGGCCACCGCGGTGGCGGTCCCGTCGTCGGCCACCGGGGCCTCGGCCGCGGGCGCCTCGGTGGCGGGCTCGTCGACCGGCCCGGGGTCGTCGGGGCCGGCGCCCGCGGGCACCGCCTCCTCGTCGGCCGCGGCCGGCTCCCCGGTCAGCGAGGCCTCGGTCACCGGTGCCTCGGCCGCCGCCGGGACGCTGCCGGTGTCCTCGACTGCCGCCTCGGCCGGAGCCGGGGCCTCAGCCGGGACCGTCCCGGCCCGGGCGACCTCGGGAACGTCGGCCGGGGTGTCGGCGCCGTCCGGGGTCCCGGCCTCGCCGGGGGTGTCGGCCTCGCCGGGGGTGTCGGCCTCGTCCGGGGTGTCGGCCTCGTCCGGGGTGTCGGCCTCGCCGGCGACGTCGTCGGTCGGCGCGGTCAGCACCGCGGCGTCCTCGGCGGCCCGCTCCTCGCCGGCCTGGCTGCGACCGCGGCGACCGCGGCTGCGGCGTCCCCCGGAGCGCGGGCTCTCGCCCTCGCCGTCCGGGGTGCCGGCGGCCCGCGCCGCCACCTCGACGGCGACGGTCTCGACGACGGCGACGGTCTCGACGACCTCGGCCGGGACGGCGTCCTTGGTCTGCTGGCCGTTGTCCCTGCCGCGGTCGGACCGGCCCTGGTCACGGCGGCCGTTGCCGCCGCCCGAGCCGCCGGGGCCGTTGCCGCCGCTGCGGCGCCGCTCGTCCACCGGATCGGTGGTCACCAGGACGCCGCGGCCCCGGCAGTGCTCGCACGGCTCGGAGAAGACCTCGAGCAGCCCCTGGCCGACCCGCTTGCGGGTCATCTGGACCAGGCCCAGCGAGGTGACCTCGGCGACCTGGTGCTTGGTGCGGTCGCGGCCCAGGCACTCGGTCAGCCGCCGCAGCACCAGGTCCCGGTTGCTCTCGAGCACCATGTCGATGAAGTCGATGACGATGATGCCGCCGATGTCGCGCAGCCGGAGCTGGCGGACGATCTCCTCGGCGGCCTCCATGTTGTTGCGCGTGACGGTCTGCTCGAGGTTGCCGCCGGAGCCGGTGAACTTGCCGGTGTTGACGTCGACGACGGTCATCGCCTCGGTGCGGTCGATGACCAGGGAGCCGCCCGAGGGCAGCCACACCTTGCGGTCCAGCGCCTTGGCCAGCTGCTCGTCGATGCGCAGGTCGCGGAAGACGTCGCCCTCGCCGGTGAACCGGGACAGCCGGCCGGTCAGCTCCGGGGAGACGTGCGCGACGTAGGCCTCGACGGTGTCCCAGGCGTCGTCGCCCTGGACGACGAGCTCCTTGAAGTCCTCGTTGAACACGTCGCGGATGACGCGGATCGCGAGGTCCGGCTCGCCGTACAGCAGCGTCGGCGCGCTGGAGGTGGAGTCCGCCTTCTTCGAGATGACCTCCCACTGCGCCTGCAGCCGGGCGACGTCGCGGGTCAGCTCCTCCTCCGAGGCGCCCTCCGCGGCGGTGCGGATGATGACGCCGGCGTCCTCGGGGACGATCTTCTTGAGGACGTCCTTGAGCCGCTGCCGCTCGGTGTCGGGCAGCTTGCGGCTGATGCCGGTCATCGAGCCGCCGGGCACGTAGACCAGGAACCGGCCGGGCAGGTTGATCTGCTGGGTCAGCCGGGCGCCCTTGTGGCCGATCGGGTCCTTGGTGACCTGCACCAGCACCTTGTCGCCGGACTTCATCGCCTGCTCGATCGAGCGCTGCTTGCCCGACAGGCCGGCGGCGTCCCAGTTGACCTCACCGGCGTACAGGACGGCGTTGCGCCCCTTGCCGATGTCGATGAAGGCCGCCTCCATGCTGGGCAGCACGTTCTGCACCCGGCCGAGGTAGACGTTGCCGGCGAAGGACGTCGCCTGCGCCTGGGTCACGTAGTGCTCCACCAGCACGTCGTCCTCGAGGACGGCGATCTGGGTGCGCTCGCCCCGCTGGCGGATGACCATCTTGCGGTCGACGGCCTCACGGCGGGCGAGGAACTCGGCCTCGGTGAGGATCGGCGCGCGGCGGCGGCCACTGTCGCGGCCGTCGCGGCGGCGCTGGCGCTTGGCCTCGAGCCGGGTCGACCCGGTGACGCCCTTGACGTCGTCGTCGCTGGTGGTGCGGCCGTTGCGGCCGGCCCGCTCCGGGCGGTCGTCGTCGGCCTCGGCGGCGGCCTCGCCTTCGCCGCTGCTCCCCCGGCGGCGGCGCCGGCGCCGGCGGCGGGTGCTGGAGCCGCCCTCGGCCTCCTCGCCCTCGGCGGCGTCCTCGCCGCCGTCGGTGTCGCCCTCGGTGTCGTCCTCGTCGGGCTCCTCGGCGCCCTGCTCGTCGCCGGAGTCCTCGTCCTGGTCCACCTCGGAGTCCTCGGCGTCGCCGGCCTCGTCGCCGCTGCGACCCCGGCCGCGGCCGCGGCGCCCGCGACGGCGGCGACGGCTGCCGGCCGAACCGGTGTCGTCGCGGTCCTCCGCCTCGGCGTCGGCGTCGGTGTCCGCGTCGGCCTCGGTGTCGGCGGCCTCGTCCACCTCGGTCTCGACCGCCTCGACGGTGGCCGGCTCGTCATCGGTGGCCCGGCGGCGGGAGCGCCCGCGGCGGGACCGGGGGGCCGGCGTCTCCTCCTCGTCGCGGTCCTCCGCCGGCTGGGCGCCGGCCTCCTCGACCACCGGGGACTCGGCGGGACGGCGGCTGCGCCGGCGCGGTGCGGGCGGCGCCTCGGGCTCGGCCGGGGCGACGAAGCTGACGAAGGCCGGCATCGGGGGCGCGGCTGCCGCCGGGGCGGCGTAGGCCCCGGGGTCGGCGGCACCGGCCGGCCGGGTGGCGCGGCGGCGCGGCCGCGCGATGACCGCGGTGGGCTCCGGGGAGCTGAACTGGGCGCCGAACCGGGAGGCGGGGTGCTCCTCGGGCTCCGGCTCGGCCTCGGCCCCGGCCGGGGGCACTGCCTCGGTCCGGGGCCCTGCCTGGTCCTGGGGCGCCGCCTCGGTCTCCGCGGCTGCCGGCTCGGCCTGGGGCGCCGGCTCGTCCTGGGGCGCCGCCTCGGCCTCCGCGGCTGCCGGCTCCGGCGCGTCCACGGGTGCGGTCTCGGGCGCCGGCTCGGTGGTGGCCTCCGCTGCCGGGGTCGGCTCCGGGGCCTCCCCGGTGTCCGCGATGTCGGTCTCCTCGGCCTCCTCGGGCAGGACTGCGGGGTCCAGTCCCTCGTCGGCCGGCTGGGCGGTGGCGGGGGTGGTGTCGTCGTTCTGGTCGGCCACGAGGGCTCGCCTCCTGTGTGGTGCTCCCGGGCGCCGATCACGAGGACTGGCGGCCGCGCAGGAGCACGGGTTGGGCGGGTCGGGCCGCCGCGCGGGTACGGCGGCGAGCTCGACTCGCGAAGTCTGTGGGCCGGCGCCCGCGCGGTGGTGCCGCGGCCGGTGCCGGGTGGAGCTGGTCTTCGGTCCTGCGAGATCTCGGGGTCGCGTCACGCCTGGCAGCCGTGCCGCTCGACGTCGCGAGGCTCCGGCCCCACCGGTCAGACCGCCGCGTGCTCCCCCTGGCAGCGGGTGCGCGCCGCGCGGTCCGGACCGAGCGGGTCGGCCACGATCCCGTTGTCGTCGAGCCGGCCCTGCGCCTCACGCACGGCCCGAGGGGGCGACGGCGGGCGCAGGTCGGCGACGGCAGCGAGAGCGGCCAACACGTCGTCGGGTCGAACGGCGGGCGTCACCTGCCGGACGACCATGGTCAGTATGGCACAACCTGCTGTGCCGGCCGCCGCAGCGGAGGCCACCGGCTCGCGCGCGTCGACGTCCCGCAGGCCGTTCTTGGTGCGCTTGGCGACGGTCACCACGTCGCTGGCCAGGAAGGTCGCGACGGCGGCCGCGAGCTCCTCCGGCTCCACGCCCGGCAGCTCCACGCGCCAGCGCGCGGCGTCGATCCGGTCGGCGAGCGAGCCGCCGCCCTCGGCGGCCTCGACGCACTCGAGGACGTCGACCCCCGGGGGCAGCGACGCGTCCAGCGCGGCCCGCACCGCCTCGGGGTCGCGGGCCTCGGCGAGGCCGATCTCGACGTACTCGGCCTCGCTGGCCGCACCGGTCGGGGCCGCGCCGACGTAGGAGATCTTCGGGTGCGGGCTGAACCCGGCCGAGAACGCCATGGGGACGCCGGCCCGGCGCAGCGCGCGCTCCAGCGCCCGCGCGAGGTCGCGGTGCGAGGCGAAGCGCAGGGGGCCGCGCTTGGCGTAGCGCAGCCGCAGCTTCTGGACCGTCGGCGGCGGGGGCGGGCCCTCCGGCTGGCGTGCCACTACCGGCCGACGACCGTGAGCGGGAGCAGGCTGCGCCCGGTCGGCCCGATCTGGATCTCGGTGCCGTTGGTCGGGCAGACGCCGCAGTCGTAGCAGGGGGTCCACCGGCAGTCGGCGACCTCCTCCTCGCTCAGGGCCTCCTGCCAGTCGTCCCAGAGCCACTCCTTGTCGAGCCCGGAGTCCAGGTGGTCCCAGGGCAGGATCTCCTCCTGGGTCCGCTCGCGGGTGGTGAACCAGTCCAGGTCGACCCCGAAGGCGCCGAGCTCCTCGGCCGCGGCCGCCGTCCAGCGCTCGTAGGAGAAGTGCTCGCTCCAGCCGTCGAACTTCCCGCCCTCGCGCCACACCCGCTCGATGACCCGGCCGACGCGGCGGTCGCCGCGGGACAGCAGGCCCTCGACCACGCCCGGCTTGCCGTCGTGGTAGCGCAGGCCGATGGAGCGGCCGATCCGGCGGTCGGCGTTGATCGCCTGGCGGAGCACCCGCAGCCGGTGGTCGATGGTCTCGGCGCTGGCCTGCCCGGCCCACTGGAACGGGGTGTGCGGCTTGGGCACGAACCCGCCGATGGAGACGGTGCAGCGGACGTCCTTGGAGCCGCTGGCCTCGCGCCCGGCGCGGATGACCTCCACCGCCAGGTCGGCGATCTCCAGCACGTCCTCGTCGGTCTCGGTGGGCAGACCGCACATGAAGTAGAGCTTCACCTGCCGCCAGCCGTTGGCGTAGGCGGTGGTGACGGTGCGGACGAGGTCCTCCTTGGACACCGTCTTGTTGATCACCCGGCGGATCCGCTCGCTGCCGCCCTCGGGAGCGAAGGTGAGACCGCTCCGCCTGCCGTTGCGGGAGAGCTCGTTGGCGAGGGTCACGTTGAAGGCGTCCACGCGGGTGGACGGCAGCGACAGGCCGGTGTTGGTGCCCTCGTAGCGGTCGGCGAGCTCCTTGGCCAGCTGGCCGATCTCGGAGTGGTCGGCGCTGGACAGCGACAGCAGCCCGACCTCCTCGTAGCCGGTGGCCCGCAGCCCCTGGTCGACCATCGAGCCGATGCCGGTGATCGTCCGCTCGCGCACCGGCCGGGTGATCATCCCGGCCTGGCAGAACCGGCAGCCGCGGGTGCAGCCGCGGAAGATCTCCACGCTCATCCGCTCGTGCACCGACTCGGCCAGCGGCACCAGCGGGGTCTTCGGGTACGGCCACTCGTCGAGGTCCATGACGGTGCGCTTGCCGACTCGCGCCGGGACGTCGTCCCGCGTCCGGGTCACGGCCGCGATCGCGCCGTCCGGACCGTACGAGACCGCGTAGAACCGCGGCACGTACACGCCGTCCACCCGCGCGAGGCGGGCCAGCAGCTCGACCCGGCCACCGGGCCGGCCCTGCTCCTTCCACGCCGCGACGACGTCGGTGATGTCGCCGACGACCTGCTCGCCGTCACCGAGGACGGCGCAGTCGACGAAGTCCGCGATGGGCTCGGGGTTGAACGCGGCGTGCCCGCCGGCCACCACCACGGGGTGGTCCTCGTCGCGGTCGAGGGCGTGCAGCGGGATGCGGGCGAGGTCGAGGGCCTCGAGCAGGTTCGTGTAGCCCAGCTCGGTGGCGAAGCTGACCCCGAGCAGGTCGAAGTCGCGGACGGCGCGGTGCGCGTCGACGGTGAACTGCGGGACGCCGTGCTCGCGCATCAGGCCGGCGAGGTCGGGCCAGACGGCGTAGGTGCGCTCGGCGAGGGCGTCGGGGCGCTCGTTGAGCACCTCGTAGAGGATCATCAGGCCCTGGTTGGGCAGCCCGACCTCGTAGGCGTCGGGGTACATCAGGGCCCAGTGGACGGCGACGTCGTCCCAGGCCTTCACCTGCGCGTTCAGCTCACCGCCGACGTACTGGATCGGCTTCTGCACCTGCGCGAGGAGCGGTTCGAGGCGGGGGTAGAGAGTCTCCCCCGAGGCATGGCGCGTGGTCCCAGTCATGACCCGTCCAGGGTAGACGCGCCTCTCCCGGGACGAGATCGGCGATCTCGTGGCCATCAGCAGCGGATCGCCACGAGACCGCCGATCTCGCGGGGTGGGTCAGCCCAGGTCGGGGAAGAACAGCTTGATCTCGCGCGCGGCGGACTCGGGCGAGTCGGAGCCGTGCACGATGTTGTTCTGCACCTCGAGGGCGAAGTCGCCGCGGATGGTGCCCGGGCCGGCCTGCACCGGGTCGGTGGCGCCGGCCAGCGCCCGGAAGGCCTCGATCGCCCGCGGGCCCTCGACGACCAGGGCCATGAGCGGGCCGCTGGTGATGAACTCGACCAGCGACGGGAAGAACGGCCGCTCCCGGTGCTCGGCGTAGTGCGTCTCGGCGACCTCGGCGGTCAGGGTGCGCAGCTCGGCGGCGACCAGGCGCAGGCCCTTGGCCTCCAGGCGCGAGATCACCTCGCCGACCAGGCCGCGGGCGACGCCGTCGGGCTTGACGAGGACCAGGGTGCGAGGAGTGGCTTCAGACACGAGCGCGGAGCCTACGCGGCGGGATCGCCGCCGTTCCGGGGCGCGGGTTCGCGGAACGGGGAGCCGAGCAGCTCCTTGCGGATCTGCAGCAGGTACAGCCAGATGAGCACGAACGCGCCGGCGACGAACCACATCACGCTGTTGAGGAAGCCGGTGGCCAGCAGCGGCACCTGCAGCGCGGTGGCCGCGACCAGCCCCCAGGCCCGGCGCTGCACGCCCGCGGCGAGGATCAGCAGCACCGCCAGCACGAGCAGCGCCGTGAGCCGGCCCCCGGTCAGCCCGGGCCCGCTCTGGGCGATGCCCCGCGGCACGAAGAGCACCGCGATGCCCTCCAGCACGAGCACGCCCGCGGCCGCGCCCCGCAGCGCCCGGGCCGCGCGCACCGGGTCGGGCGCCGTCACGGCGTCGTCCCGCCCATGAGGGTGCGGGCCTCCCCCGCCGTGACCACGCTGCCGGTGACCAGCACGCCGGAGCCGCCGAGGGCGTCGTCCGGTCCGGCCTCGGCCAGCTCGATGGCCTCGGTGAGGGCCTCGGGCAGCCGCGGCGAGACGCTCACCCGGTCGGCCCCGAAGACGTCGACGGCCAGCGCGCCCAGCTCGTCGGCCGGCATCGCCCGCGGGGAGCTGTTCTGGGTGACGACGAGCTCGGCGCAGATCTCCTCGAGTGCGGCCAGCATCCCGGCGACGTCCTTGCCGTGCACCGCCCCGACCACGCCGACCAGCCGGGTGAAGTCGAAGGACTCGCGGATCGCCTCCACGGTCGCGGCCATGCCGGCGGGGTTGTGCGCGGCGTCGACCAGCACCGTCGGGCTGGTGCGCACCCGCTCCAGCCGGCCGGGCGAGCGGACCGCGGCGAACGCGGCCCGCACCGTGTCGAGGTCGACGGTGCCGGTGGTGGCGCCGGCCCCGAGGAACGCCTCGACGGCGGCCAGCGCGGTGGCGGCGTTCTGCGCCTGGTGGGCGCCGAACAGCGGGATGAAGACCTCGTCGTACTCGCCGCCGAGACCCTGCAGCCGCAGCTGCTGCCCGCCGACGGCGACCTTCCGCTCGAGGACGCCGAACTCGGTGCCCTCGCGGGCGACGACGGCCTCCACCTCGACCGCGCGGCGCACCAGCGTGTCGAGGGCGCCGGGCTGCTGCCGGGCGAGGACGGCGATCGAGTCGGGCTTGATGATCCCGGCCTTCTCCCCGGCGATCGTGGGGACGTCGGGCCCGAGGTATTCGGCGTGGTCGAGCGCGACGGGCGTGACGACGGCGACGCGGGCGTCCACGACGTTGGTGGCGTCCCAGGTGCCGCCCATCCCGACCTCGATGACGGCGACGTCGACCGGGGCGTCGGCGAAGGTCGCGTAGGCCATGCCGACCATGACCTCGAAGAAGCTCATCGGGTGCTCGCCGGCGGTGTCGACCATCTGCACGTAGGGCGCGATGTCGTCGAAGGTCTCCACGAACCGCTCGGCGCTGACCGGCTCGCCGTCGAGGACGATCCGCTCGCGCACCGACTGCAGGTGCGGGCTGGTGAAGCGGCCCACCCGCAGCCCGAAGCCGCGCAGCAGCTCGTCGATCATGCGGGCGGTCGTCGTCTTGCCGTTGGTGCCGGCGACCTGGATGACGGGGTAGGCACGGTGCGGGCTGCCCAGCAGGTCCACGAGGGCGGAGATGCGGCCCAGCGACGGCTGGAGGCGGCTCTCCGGCCAGCGGCCGAGCAGCTCTGCCTCCACCCGGGCGAGGTCACCGGTGCTGCTGCTGCTCATCCTCCCCAGGATGCCAGCCGCCCACTTCCTAGGATGAGGTACATGGTTCCCGACAACGCGACCCCCGCCACCCCTGCGCCGGGAGCCTCCGTCGGCGTACCGGAGAAGCCGTCGCTGGACGGGCTCGAGGAGAAGTGGACCGGCCGCTGGGCGGCCGAGGACACCTACGCCTTCGACCGGGCGGCCGCGCTGGCCGGCCCGCGCGAGCAGATCTGGTCGATCGACACTCCCCCGCCGACGGCCAGCGGCTCCCTGCACGTGGGGCACGTGTTCAGCTACACCCACACCGACATCGTCGCCCGCTACCAGCGGATGCGCGGCAAGCACGTCTTCTACCCGATGGGCTGGGACGACAACGGCCTGCCCACCGAGCGCCGGGTGCAGAACTACTACGGCGTCCGCTGCGACCCGTCGCTGCACTACGACGAGGGCTTCCAGCCGCCGGCCAAGCCGGGCAAGGACCAGCTGCCGATCTCCCGGCGCAACTTCGTCGAGCTGTGCGAACGGCTGACCGCGGTCGACGAGGCCGCCTTCGAGGAGCTGTGGCGCCGCGTCGGGCTGTCGGTGGACTGGTCGAACGTCTACCGGACGATCTCGGCGTCCTCCCGCGCCACGGCGCAGCGGATGTTCCTGCACAACCTCGCCCGCGGCGAGGCCTACGCGCAGGAGGCACCGACCCTCTGGGACGTCACCTTCCGGACGGCGGTCGCGCAGGCCGAGCTCGAGGACCGCGAGCGGCCCGGCGCCTACCACCGGATCTCCTTCTCCGGCCCGTCCGGCCCGGTCTTCATCGAGACCACCCGCCCCGAGCTCCTCCCCGCCTGCGTCGCGCTGGTCGCCCACCCCGACGACGAGCGCTACCAGCCGCTGTTCGGCTCCTCCGTGCGCACGCCGGTGTTCGACGTCGAGGTCCCGGTGGTGGCCCACCGCCTCGCCGAGCCGGACAAGGGCTCCGGCATCGCGATGATCTGCACCTTCGGCGACCTCAACGACGTCACCTGGTGGCGGGAGCTGCAGCTGCCCACCCGCGCGGTCATCGGCTGGGACGGCCGGCTGGTGCCCGACCCGCCGGCGGGGCTGTCCTCCGACGGCGCGGCGTCGGCCTACGACGAGCTGGCCGGCAAGACGGCGCACGCGGCCCGCGAGCGCATGGTCGAGCTGCTGCGCGAGTCCGGCGACCTGCACGGCGACCCGAAGCCGATCACCCACCCGGTCAAGTTCTTCGAGAAGGGCGACCGGCCGCTGGAGATCGTCACCACGCGGCAGTGGTACATCCGCAACGGCGGCCGGGACGCCGAGCTGCGCGACGCCCTGATCGCCCGCGGCCGCGAGATCCAGTGGGTGCCCGAGCACATGCGGCACCGCTACGACAACTGGGTCGAGGGCCTCAACGGCGACTGGCTGATCAGCCGGCAGCGGTTCTTCGGCGTCCCCTTCCCGGTCTGGTACCGGCTGGACTCCGAGGGCGAGCCGGACTACACCGACCCGATCCTCGCGCCCGAGTCGGCGCTGCCGGTCGACCCGTCGTCCGACGTGCCGGAGGGCTTCACCGAGGAGCAGCGCGGCGTGCCCGGCGGGTTCATGGCCGACCCCGACGTCATGGACACCTGGGCGACGTCCTCGCTGTCCCCGCAGGTGGCCTCGGGCTGGGACACCGACCCCGACCTGTTCGCCAAGGTCTTCCCGATGGACCAGCGGCCGCAGGCGCACGACATCATCCGCACCTGGCTGTTCTCCACCGTCGTCCGGTCGCACTTCGAGTTCGACACCGTGCCGTGGACGCACGCGACGATCTCCGGCTTCGTCGTCGACCCCGACCGCAAGAAGATGTCGAAGTCGAAGGGCAACGTCGTCACCCCGATCGACGTGCTGGAGCGCTTCGGCACCGACGCCGTCCGGTGGCGGGCCGCCGGTGCGCGCCCGGGGGCGGACTCGCCGTTCGACGAGGCGCAGATGAAGGTCGGCCGCCGGCTGGCCATCAAGATCCTCAACGTCGGCAAGTTCGTGCTGGGGCTGGGGGCGTCGGCCGACCTGTCGGCCTCGGCCGTGACCGAGCCGATGGACCTCGGTCTGCTGGCCGGGCTGGCGGCCGTGGTCGACGAGGCGACGGCGGCGATGGAGGCCTACAACTACACCCGCGCCCTCGAGGTCACCGAGGCCTTCTTCTGGACCTTCTGCGACGACTACGTGGAGCTGGTGAAGTCCCGCGCCTACGGGTCGGACGACGCCGCCCGCTCCGCCCAGGCCACGCTGGCGATCGCGCTGTCGGTGCAGCTGCGCCTGTTCGCCCCGGTGCTGCCTTTCGTCACCGAGGAGGTCTGGTCCTGGTGGCAGGCCGGCTCGGTGCACCGCGCCCCGTGGCCGGCGGCCGGGGAGCTGCCGACCGGGGGGGACCCGACGGTGGTGACGGTCGTGGCCGCGGCGCTGGCCGGGGTGCGCAAGGCGAAGTCCGACGCCAAGCAGTCGATGCGGGCCGACGTCGAGTCGGCGACCGTCACCGCGCCGGCCGAGCAGGTGCCGCTGGTGGAGGCAGGTCGCCGTGACCTCGCCGAGGCCGGGCGGATCGCGGCGCTGTCGGTGGTCGCCGGGGAGGGCCCGCTCACGGTGGACGTCGTCCTCGCCCCCACCCCGGAGGCCTGACCGGCTGCTTGCTCGAGCGTGTGCACTGAGGCCCGGTTCCGCCGCTCGGAACCGGGCCTCAGCGCACACGCGGGGAGCCGATCACCACGCGCCGCCCTGAGAACGGGACGAGCCCGCCCCCGGTGACCGGGGACGGGCTCGTCGTGGCTGAGCGGTCGAGGCTCAGGCGCTCTTCTCGCGGGGGGCGCGGGTGGGCTTGCGGGGCACGATCGTCGGGTTGACGTGCTCCAGCACGACCTCCTTGGTGATCACCACGGACGCGACGTCGTCCCGGCTGGGGACGTCGTACATGACCGACTGGAGGACCTCCTCCATGATCGCCCGCAGGCCACGCGCACCGGTGCCACGCAGGATGGCCTGGTCGGCGATGGCCTCGAGGGCGTCCTCGGTGAACTCCAGTTCCACCCCGTCGAGCTCGAACAGCCGGCGGTACTGGCGCACCAGGGCGTTCTTCGGCTCGGTGAGGATGTTGATCAGCGCCTCGCGGTCCAGCTTCTGCACGCTGGTGATCACGGGGAGACGGCCGATGAACTCGGGGATCATCCCGAACTTCAGCAGGTCCTCCGGCATGACCTCGGCGAAGGCGTTGGCCTCCTCGATCTCCTTCTTGCCGCGGATCTCCGAGCCGAAGCCGATGCCCTGCTTGCCGGCCCGCTGCTCGATGATCTTCTCCAGCCCGGCGAAGGCGCCGCCCACGATGAACAGCACGTTCGTCGTGTCGATCTGGATGAACTCCTGGTGCGGGTGCTTGCGGCCACCCTGCGGCGGCACCGACGCCGTCGTCCCCTCGAGGATCTTCAGCAGCGCCTGCTGCACGCCCTCGCCGGACACGTCGCGGGTGATCGACGGGTTCTCGCTCTTGCGGGCGATCTTGTCGACCTCGTCGATGTAGATGATGCCGGTCTCGGCGCGCTTGACGTCGTAGTCGGCGGCCTGGATCAGCTTGAGCAGGATGTTCTCGACGTCCTCACCGACGTAGCCGGCCTCGGTGAGGGCGGTCGCGTCGGCGATGGCGAAGGGGACGTTGAGCATCCGCGCCAGCGTCTGGGCGAGGTGCGTCTTGCCGCAGCCGGTCGGACCCATGAGCAGGATGTTGGACTTGGCCAGCTCGACCGAGTCGTCCCGCCCGCCGACGCCGCCGGCCTGCACCCGCTTGTAGTGGTTGTAGACCGCCACCGAGAGCGTGCGCTTGGCCTTGTCCTGGCCGATCACGTACTGCTCGAGGAAGTCGTGGATCTCCTTGGGCTTCGGCAGCTCGTCGAACTTCAGGTCCGACGACTCCGAGAGCTCTTCCTCGATGATCTCGTTGCAGAGGTCGATGCACTCGTCGCAGATGTAGACCCCGGGGCCAGCGATGAGCTTCTTGACCTGCTTCTGGCTCTTGCCGCAGAACGAGCACTTGAGCAGGTCACCGCTCTCACCGATTCGTGCCACCTGCTGACCTCCACCTCGGGGAATCAGGCCCTGGTCTCAGGTACCTGCGTGTGAACTGGTGCTTGTCCCGTACACGGCCCCGCACTCCGCGAGGCTCTCCTCCCGGCTTTCCTGCCGGGGATCGGGCGCTCGCCGACGGTACCTGCCGGCACCGATCCGGCCGGGTGATGACTCGCCCGGCCGGGACGATGCTGACCTCATGCGTCCCGCGTCCCCCGACGGTACGGGTCGAGGGCGCGACACGCGCACCCTCGACCCGCACCGATCGGGTTCAGCCGGGAAGTGCGTTGAGCTTCCGGCTCTGGATCACCTGGTCGACGATGCCGTAGGCCTTGGCCTCGTCGGCGGTCAGGATCTTGTCGCGCTCGATGTCGGTGCGGACCTGCTCGACGGTCTGCCCAGTGTGGCGGGCGAGGATCTCCTCCATCTGCGACCGCACCCGCTGGATCTCCGCGGCGTGGATCTCGAGGTCGGAGACCTGGCCACCGGACTCACCGGAGGGCTGGTGGATGAGCACCCGCGAGTACGGCAGCGCCAGCCGCTTGCCCGGCGTCCCGGCGGCCAGCAGGACGGCGGCGGCGGAGGCGGCCTGGCCCATGCAGACGGTCTGGATGTCGGGGCGGACGAACATCATCGTGTCGTAGATCGCCATCAGCGAGGTGAACGAGCCACCGGGCGAGTTGATGTAGATCGTGATGTCGCGGTCGGGGTCGGCCGACTCGAGCGTGATGAGCTGGGCCATCACGTCGTTGGCCGAGGCGTCGTCGATCTGCACCCCGAGGAAGATGATCCGTTCCTCGAAGAGCTTGTTGTAGGGGTTGGACTCCTTCATGCCGTAGCTGGTCCGCTCCACGAAGGAGGGGAGCACGTAACGGCTGGAGGGCATCTGGAAGCTCATTGCTCGTTCTCCTCGGACCCTCAGTTGTCGGTGACCGGGTTGGCGCTGTCGGTCATGGTGGCCCGGCTGACGACGTGGTCGACGAAGCCGTACTCGAGGGCTTCCTGCGCGGTGAACCAGCGGTCGCGGTCGGAGTCCTTCTCGATCTGCTCGATCGGCTGCCCGGTGTGCAGCGACTGCAGCTCGTTGAGCTCCCGCTTGGTGCGGCGGAACAGGTCGGCCTGGATGGCGATGTCGGACGCGGTGCCGCCGACGCCGGCCGAGGGCTGGTGCATCATGATCCGCGCGTGCGGCAGGGCGTAGCGCTTGCCCTTGGTGCCGGCGGTCAGCAGGAACTGGCCCATCGAGGCGGCCAGGCCCATGCCGTAGGTGGCGACGTCGCAGTCGATGAACTGCATCGTGTCGTAGATGGCCATGCCCGCCGTGACCGAGCCGCCGGGCGAGTTGATGTAGAGGTGGATGTCCTGCTTCGGGTCCTCGGCGGACAGCAGGAGCATCTGGGCGGCGAGCTGGTTGGCGATCACGTCGTCCACCTGGCTGCCCAGGAAGATGATGCGCTCGCGCAGCAGACGCTCGTAGACCGAGTCGTTGAGGTTCATCCCCCCGGCGGCGGCACGCAGCAGCGGCGCGCTCGCCAGGTTCGGGTTGGTGCTCACGGGTGTGGTGACCTCCGTAGGACTGTCGGGCAGTCGGTCTCGGTGGGTGGGGCTGGGTGGTGCGGGCCCGGGGGCCGCTGCGCCTGGTCTGCGTCGACCCTAACGCGCAGGCGGTGGGGAGCAGTCCCGACGCGGGCGGTGTTCGCCGTGGGCGCAGCGGCCCGGCCGGGACGGTCCGCAGAACGAGCGACGCCGCCCCTCCCCTGGTTCGGGGCGGGACGGCGTCGGTCGTCGGTGCGGGTGCGGGTCAGGCCTTGGCGGCGTCCCCGGTCTCCTCGGTGCCGGCCTCGGCCGGCGCCTCGGTGACCTCGTCCTCGGCGGCCTCGTCCTCGGTGGACTCGTCCTCGGTGGACTCGGCGGCCTGGACGGTGCGCGGGCGGAGCGCCTCGAGGTCGACGACGTTGCCCGAGGCGTCGGTGATCGTCGTCTGCTCCAGCAGCTGGGCCAGGGCCTTGGTGCGGCGGACGTCGGCGACGAACTCGGCGATGTTGCCGCCCTGCTGCAGCTGCTGCGCGTACTGCTCGGGGCTCATCCGGTTGCGCTGGGCCTGGGCCATGATCTGCGCGGAGAGGTCCTCGTTGTCGACGGTGACCTCACGGGCGTCGGCGACGGCGTCCAGGATGAACTGGGTCCGCACCGCCTCCTCGATGTTCTTGCGCTGGTCGGCGTCGTAGGCCTCGCGGTCGGTGACGCCCGACATCTGCAGGAAGGCGTCCCAGTCCATGCCGGCCTGCTGGAGCTGGGCCTGCATCGACTGGTTGCGCCACTCGACCTCGCGCGCGACCAGGTTCTCCGGGACGGGCACCTCGACGGACTCGATCAGGTGCTCGATCAGCTTGTCGCGGGCCTGCGCGCCCTGCTGGAGGACCTTGGTGCGGGACAGCCGCGTGCGGACGTCGTCGCGCAGCTCCTCGAGGGTGTCGAACTCGCTGGCGGTGGAGGCGAACTCGTCGTCCAGCTCCGGCAGCTCCTTGGTCTTCACCGAGCGCACGGTGACGGTGACGTCGGCCTCCCGGCCGGCGTCGGGGCCGTTGAGCAGCGCGGTCCGGAAGGTCTTCGACTCGTCGACGGACAGCCCGCGGACCGCGTCGTCGAGGCCCTCCATCAGGTTGCCGGATCCCACCTCGTAGGACATGCCGGTGGTCGAGCCGTCCTCGAGCACCTCGCCGTCGAGCTTGGCCTCGAGGTCGATGGAGACGAAGTCGCCCTCCTCGACGGCGCGGTCGACGCCGGTCAGCATGGCGAACCGCTCGCGCATGACGGAGATCTGCTCGTCGATCTCCTCGTCGGTGACCTCGACGTCGTCGACGGTCACGGACAGCTCGTCCAGCGAGGGCAGCTCGACCTTGGGGGCGACGTCGACCTCGGCGGTGAAGGCCAGGGTGTCGTTGTCGTCGAGGCGGGTCACCTCGATGTCGGGCTGGCCCAGCACGCGGACCTGGTTCTCGCGGACGACCTCGGAGTAGACCTCCGGGATGGCGTGCTGGACGACCTGCTCCAGGACGACCGGCCGGCCGATGCGCTGGTCGAGCACCCGGTTGGGCACCTTGCCGGGGCGGAAGCCGGGCACGCGCACCTGGCGGCCGAGCTCCTTGTAGACCTCACCGAAGGCGTGGTCCAGGTCCCCCCACGGCACCTCGATCGCCATCCGGACCCGCGTGGGGCCCAGTTCCTCGATGGTGCTCTTCACAGCGGCAGTGCTCCTCGATCGAAAGACAGGGACGGTCGCCGGGCCGGTTCGACGGCGCCGGGTGTCGACCCACGAGCATAGAGACGTCGCGGGAACGGCCGGGGCGGCGGTGGGGATACCCAGACGGCGCCCCTGGTCGGGGTGGCGGGATTTGAACCCACGGCCCCCCGCTCCCAAAGCGGGTGCGCTACCAAACTGCGCCACACCCCGTGGCGGACCGAGTCTAGGTGGCGGCACACCCGACGTGCCGGGCGCCTGGCAGACGGGCAGCGCGGGGCGGTTACGCTGTGCGGGCACCTCTGCGGGTGTAGCTCAATGGTAGAGCCCCAGCCTTCCAAGCTGGCCATGCCGGTTCGATCCCGGTCACCCGCTCCATGCGATGTCGCGGAACAGCGTTCACATGGTGTGCCGCGACACCGTTCACGGCCGGGCGGTCCGCGGCGGCGCCATGACTCTCGTCCTTCCGGCGGATGGGAGCCTCCATCAGACCCGGCGCAGGACAGTGCCCCAAGCGCCGGTGAACCCTCTCGTTTGCGACGGCGCCACCGCTCGCGTCAGAGCTGCTGCGCCGACGGTGACCGCGCGGACCTCGTGTCGCTCCCGGTGCGAGTAGTCCGAGCGGGCGCCCGTGGTTGCTGGAGCCAGCAGGTCGATCGCGGCGTCGTGCGTACCGCCTGGCTGACCGACGAGGTAGGCGCCACGACGAGGCAACAGGTCGACGAAGCGGACGTTCGGACTCGCGCTCCGCCGAAGACGCACGGGACGGGTCCCCTCACGCTTGCTCGGCGCGCTCCACGTCCGTGAAGTGCTCCAGCGCGTAGACGCTGGAGGAGGCGACGTGCTCGCGCATGAGCTCCTCCGCGCGGCCGGCATCCCCGTCGCGGAGCGCGTCGAGGATGGCCCGGTGCTGCTCGTTGACGGTGGTCGAGCGGTCCGACGGGTAGGCGTAGTTCGAGCGGTAGCTGACCGTGAACGCCAGGACCTGACCCATGATGGTCTGCAGCAGCGGGTTGCCGGTCGCCTCGCTGACCAGCATGTGGAACGCGAGGTCGGCGAGCGCCTGCTCCGAGGCGTTGCCCCGGGTGCCGATCCGCTCCAGCCGGGCGTGCGCGTCCTCGAGGGCATCGAGGTGGTGCTGCTCCCGGGCGGTCGCCGCCTCCCGGGCGGCATAGGACTCCAGCACTCCGCGCAGCGAGTAGATGCGCACGATGTCCTGCGCGGTGATCATCCGGACGGTCGCCCCGCGGTTGGGCGTCAGCTCGACGAGCCCCTCGCTCTGCAGCGTGAACAACGCCTCGCGGACGGGGGTGCGGCTCACCCCGAGCTGCTCGGCCAGCAGACGTTCCGGCATGGGCTCGCCGGGCTTCAGGCGCCCCGAGAAGATCTCTGTGCGCAAGATGCGCGCCACGCCTTCGCTCGTCCGCTGGGACATGGACACGACGCCCCGCCCCAAGGGCTCCATCTGCACTCCGTCCTCGCAGGTATCGGGGAAGGATACGGCGTCGGCCGGTCCCCGTTGGCTCCCCCGCGGTTCGGAGGCCTCCGGACGCGCAGGGGCGACCCGGGGGGATCCCGGGCCGCCCCTGCGGTCGGAGCCGTCAGACGGTCAGTCCGGCAGCCCGCCCGTGGTGGAGTCCGTGCGGGTCGCGGCCGCCATGGGGTCGGTGACCGACTCCGACGGGAGCACCGGCCCGACTCCCGGCTCCAGGTCGTCGCCGAAGTTGGTCACGCCCCACTGGTCGACGTCCAGGCCGATGATCTCGGCCTGCTCGGTCCTGCGCAGGCCACCGAGCTTCTCGAAGACCAGGCACATGAGCAGGGCGGGCACCCCGGAGACGAGCATCGTGGTGACGACGCCGGCCAGCTGCCACCACGGGGTGATCTCGGCGACCCCGGGGGCGTACTCACCCTCCAGGCCGAGGTAGCCACCGGTGCGGGTGCCCCACTCGAGGAAGCCGCACAGGAGTGCGCCGACGACGCCGGGACCGAGGGCCAGCGGGACGACCTTGGGGTCGTCGATCCGGGCCTTGCGCAGCAGGGCCGCGGTGCCCAGGGAGACCAGCGGGCCGAGAGCACCCACCAGGAGGCAGACCCACGAGGTGCTGATGTCGAAGAGCGTCCCGCCCATCACCACGCCGGCGATCGGGCCCATGAGCGCCCACGAGGCCTCCCGCCGCCGGTAGGCGACGATCAGCCCCATCACGGCACCGCCGAGGATGCCCGAGAACAGGTTGATGATGACCAGGCCGATGCCGCTCTCGGTGAACGAGATCCCGAAGAAGCCGACGTCGGCGAAGATGAACCCGCTGCCGATGGTGATGAAGGGCAGCGCGAACAGGATCAGCAGCACGCCGATGCCGACGAACGCGACGTTGTGCGAGGCGGGCTTGATGCCACTGGGGTGCGGCCGGAAGACGCCGAGCCGGGGGCCGACCCGCCAGGCCAGCACCAACGCGAACGTGCCCGCGGTGACGTACAGCGGGAAGATGCCGTCGAAGTCGTGGGTGCCCCGCAGCGTCAGGGGAGACAGCGAGCCCCAGCACAGGTAGCCCACCAGCGGCGAGATGATCGCGCCCATCACGAAGGACATCGCGTAGAGCGGAACCGGCTTGATCCGCTCGACGACGCCGGTGTGCACCAGCGCCATCGTCGCCATCGTGAACGTCACGAAGAAGACGAGGAAGATCTGCAGGACGTCGGCCTCGGGCAGGACCGTCGGGTCGATGTAGCGCGAGGCGGTGGTGGTGAACGTGCCGCCGAGCCACCAGTCCTTCACCGCCTGCCAGAGCGGCTGCGGGGCGCCGAAGGCCGAGTTGAACTGCCACATCCAGATCGGGTAGCCGATCAGCAGCGTGCCCAGCCCGCCCACCATCGCGGCGCCGATCTTCTGCACCGTGGTGTCGAGGACGTTGCGGCGGCGGACGAGGCCCATGTCGACGATGACGAGGCCGACGACCACGAGCAGCACGGCGACGGCGCCGACCGTGAAGATGAACGTCGACATCAACCAGTTGGTCGATGCCTGTTCCGGGAACTGTTCCATGCTTCCTCCTGTGTGGCGCGGAGCGCCGGGCGCGGGCGGGTCCGGGGCGTGGAGCGGTGGTGCCGGCCCAGCCGCGGGTATGGAGCGACACGAGGCGAGACCGGCCTCGGTGTGAGGTCGAACACTTCCAAGGCGGCGCGGACGGTATACACGTATGCCAATCGCCGACAAGGGGGGCGGTCGCGGTGCGTCGAGCGGAAACACGGCCGTTACCCAGCGCCGCCAGCCGCCGGCCGCGATCACGAGGTCGGAAACGTCGTGGCCACATCCCGGCAGGCGGAGCAGGACCGGCGGTCCGCGCGGCCGCGGCTGCGCGTGGAGGCGGCGGCATCCCAGCGAACAAGGGGGCTGGACGACGGCCCCAAACTTGGTATACATGTATGCCACGTCATAGACGTAGCTCACATCCGGCCGCGGGACGTCGCCCGGCCAGCAGTGGAAGGAGCGGCAGTGACAGGGTCCGCAGAGCGGAGTTCCACGACCGCCGAGGTCTACGACCGCGCGGGTTTCGGTCGCCGCGTCGAGCGGGGCACCCGACCCGCTGTGGTCGTCGTCGACTTCACCTACGGCTTCACCGACCCGCAGTACCCCACCGGCGCGGACATGTCCAGCGCCGTGCTGGCGACCGCTCGGGTGGTCGAGGCCGCCCGGTCCGCGGGGCTTCCGGTCGTGTTCACGACGATCGCCTACGACGCGGCGCAGGTCACCGGCCTCGCCTGGCTGAAGAAGGCGACCGGGATGGCCGCTCTGGAGGCCGGCAGCCGGCTGGTCGACATCGACGATCGCCTGGCCCGGCGCCCCGACGAGCACCTGGTCACCAAGACCGGCGCATCGGCCTTCTTCGGCACCGCGCTGGCCACCTATCTGGCGTCGGTCGGCGCGGACACCGTCGTCGTGACCGGCGCGACGACCAGCGGGTGCGTGCGCGCGACCGTCGTGGACGCCGTCCAGCACGGCTACCCGACGCTCGTCCCCGCCGACTGCGTGGCCGACCGCGCGCAGGGCCCGCACGACGCGAGCCTGTTCGACATCAACGAGAAGTACGGCGACGTCGTCGACTCCGACGACGTGCTGGCCTACCTGTCCACCCTGTCCGAGGCGGAGGCGCCCGCATGACGCTCACCAGTTCGAACCCCTCGACCGAAGGTGTTCCCAGCTCCGAGGGCGCCGCGCAGGCCGTCCCGGGCAAGCGGTTCGCCAGCCCGTTCGCCGTCCAGACCCCAGCCGGGGCCGAGGGCTGGCAGAGCATGTACCCGTACTACGCGCTACTCAGCGAGGAACGCCGCGAGTTCGAGGACGGCAAGTTCTGGTTCTTCGACGGGATGCACAACCCCGAGCCGCTGTACCCGTTCGACACGATCATGACCGAGAACTGGTGGGTGGCGGCCAGCCAGATGTCGACCCGCGTCTGGCCGGTGCCGCCGGCGGGCGGGATCGACCACCGGATCATCAACGGCTACCTCTACATCAGCCCGAACGCCGTCACCGACCCCGCCGAGGTCGCCCAGCGCGCGCAGGAGTTCGCCGTCCGCGCCGGGCACTACTACGAGAACTGGGACGAGATCTACGAGCAGTGGGTCGCCAAGGCCACCGACTGCATCGAGCGGCTCAAGGCCATCCGGTTCGCCCCGCTGCCGGAGATGGAGCCGGAGGGCAGTGTCTTCCAGCACCGAGGCGTCTACTCGACCTACGACCTGCTGACCAAGTACGGCGCGCTCATCGAGAACCTCTTCGAGATGGGCTCCTACCACTTCGAGATGCTCAACCTCGGGTACGGCGCCTACCTCACCTTCCGCGAGTTCTGCCAGGCCGCGTTCCCCGGGATCAGCGACCAGACGATCGCCAGCATGGTGTCGGGCATCGACATCCTGCTGTTCCGCCCGGACGACGAGGTCCGGGGGCTGGCCAAGCTGGCCGTCGAGCTGGAGCTGACCGACATCGTCCTCGCCGACGAGGACCCGGACACCACCCTCGCGGCGATCGCGGCGCACGCCAACGGGTCGCAGTGGATCTCGGCGTTCGAGAAGGCCAAGGACCCGTGGTTCTGGTTCTCCACCGGCGCCGGGTACACCCACAGCGACCGCGCGTGGATCGACGACCTGCGGCTGCCGTTCAGCGCGATGCGCGGCTACGTGCAGGCCCTGCTCGCCGGGGAGGACATCCGCCGGCCGCTCGACGAGATCCTCGCCGAGCGGGTCCGGGTGACCGCGGAGTACCGCAGCTACCTGCCGACCGACGCCGACCGGGAGTCCTTCGACGGGCTGGTCGAGCTGGCCCGCCAGGTGTTCCCGTTCGTCGAGAACCACAACTTCTACGTCGAGCACTGGCACCACTCGCTGTTCTGGTCCAAGGTGCGCGAGCTCGGTGACGTCTTCGTCGCCCACGACTTCCTCGACGACCGCGAGGACGTCTTCTACCTGCACCGCAACGAGATCTACTCGGCGCTGTACGACCTCAACATCGGCTGGGCCACCGGCACCGAGGCCCGCGGCGTCACCTACTGGCGCCCGGAGGTCGAGCGGCGCAAGCGGATCCGCGAGGTGCTCAAGGCCAACCCGCCGCTGCCGGCCCTCGGCGTCCCGCCGGAGTTCATCACCGAGCCGCTCACCGTGATGCTCTGGGGCATCACCCAGGAGTCGGTGCAGGAGTGGCTCGGGGTCGACGGCCAGGACAGCGGCGAGCTCCGCGGCGTCGCGGCCTCCGCCGGGAAGGCCACCGGACGCGCCCGCGTGATCATCGACCCCGAGCAGCTGCACGAGGTCGAGGACGGCGACATCCTGGTCTGCCGGATCACCGCCCCCAGCTGGGCGCCGGTCTTCTCGCGGCTCTCGGCCGCGGTCTCCGACGTCGGCGGCATCATGGCCCACACCGCCATCGTCTGCCGCGAGTACGGCCTGCCGGCGGTCGTCGGCACCGGCTTCGCGACCACCTCCATCCGCACTGGCCAGCTCATCGAGGTCGACGGCAACACTGGCGTCGTCCGTGTTCTCGAGGACGTGTCCGCATGACCACCACCCGCACCGCGCCCCTCGTCCTCTGGATCGACCAGCCCGAGGCCGTCGGCAGCAAACTGCTCGGCGGGAAGTTCGCCAGCCTCGCGGAGATGACCGCGGGCGGGTTCGCCGTCCCCGGCGGGTTCGGCATCACCACCATCGCCTACCGGTACTTCTTGGACTCCGCCGGCCTGGCCGAGCGGGCCCGCCAGGTGCGTGCCGAGGCGGTGGGCGCCGACCTCGCCCGCGTGCAGGAGATCAGCGCGGAGTTCACCGCCGCCATCGAGGCCGCGCCGCTGCCGGCCGACCTGGAGGCCGCGATCCGCGAGGCCTACGCCGAGCTCGAGCGGCGCACCGGTCGCGAGGGCCTGCCGGTCGCGGTGCGCTCCAGCGGCGAGTCCGAGGACCTGGCCGGGGCCAGCTTCGCCGGGCAGTACGACACCTTCCTGTGGATCCGTGGCATCGACGACGTGCTGAAGCACGTGCGCAGCTGCTGGGCGGGCATGTTCGGCGCCGCGGTGCTCACCTACCGACCCGACGCCGACCCCGCCGCGGTCGCCGTCGACCACGGGATCTGCGTGGGCGTGCAGCAGATGGTGGAGGCCCGGTCGGCCGGCGTCATGTTCACCCTCGACCCGGTGACCGGCGACCGGTCCAAGGTCGTCATCGAGGGCTGCTGGGGCCTGGGCGAGGGTGTGGTCAGCGGCGGGGTGACTCCGAGCCGCTACGTCGTCGACAAGGTCACGTTCGAGGTCCTCAAGCGCGACGTCGCCCACCAGGAGGAGCAGTACAGCTTCGACCCCGCGATCGCCGGGGTCGGCCTGGTGCCGGTGGCCGCCGAACTCTGCGAGTCCTCCTGCCTGGAGGACGACCAGATCCGCACCCTGGCCGAGCTGGCCAAGCGGATCGAGCGGCACCGGGGGGCACCGCAGGACATCGAGTGGGCCGTCAGCGCCTCCGGTGACGTGCACGTGCTGCAGGTCCGCCCGGAGACGGTGTGGAGCAACCGGCAGGGCGAGCAGCTGGTCACCGAGAAGAAGTCCGCGGTCAGCCACGTGCTGGCCCGCTTCGCCGGCGTCGGTGTGGCGCAGGGCGGGAACCGCGCCTCGTGAAGCCCGCAGTCTTCACCTACCACCGGCCGACGTCGGTCGTCGAGGCCGTCGCCCATCTCGGCGAGCACGCGGGCGGTGCCCGGGTGCTCGCCGGCGGACAGAGCCTCGTCCCGATGCTCAACATGCGGCTGTGGCGGCCGGCGGCGCTGGTCGACATCAACGACATCGACGAGCTCGACGACGTCACCGTCGACGGCGACCGCACGGTGCTGGGCGCCCTGGTCCGCTACTCCACGGTGGAGCGCTCGCCGCTGGTGGCCGAGCGGCTGCCGCTGCTCTCTCGCGTCGTCCGGCACATCGGCGACCGGCAGGTGCGCAACCGCGGCACCGTCGGCGGCGCGCTGGTGCAGGGCGACCCGACCGGGGAGATGCCGCTGGCCTGCCTGGTGCTCGGCGCGGTGGTCACCGCCGTCGGGCCCCGCGGCACCCGGCGGATCCCGCTGGCGGAGTTCTACACCGGCTCCTACGCCACGGCGCTGGAGCTCGACGAGCTGGTCACCGCGGTCGAGTTCCCGCGCCACCCGCAGCACGTGGCGTTCGGCGAGATGTGCCGCAAGCACAACGACTTCGCCGTCCTCAGCGTCGTCGCCACCGGCGACCGGGACGACGACGGCCGCTGGCGCGACGTGCGGATCGCCCTGGGCGGGGTGGCCGACACCCCGGTCCTGGCCGCGGCGGCCGGCGACGCGCTGGCCGGCACCGAGCTGACCGACACCGACCTCGAGGTGGCCGCCCGGGCCGCGCTCGAGGTGATCGACCCGCCCACGGACGTGCGCGCCACCGCCGAGTACCGCCGGCACCTGGTGCCCGTCTACGTCCGCCGGGTGCTGACCGAGCTGCGCGCCGCCGGCGCGCGGTGACCCCGGGGCGGCCGCCCGCCCCTGCGAACACGAGCCCACGGGCCGGCGTCGCCCGACGCGCCCGTCCCGCGGTGAGGAGAGACAGTCATGAAGTTGCGCGAGGAGTTCGAGGTCGCCCAGCCCGCGGCCTCCGTGTGGTCGTTCTTCGAGCAGCCGGAGCGCGTCGCCGAGTGCGTGCCCGGCGTCGAGCAGCTCACCGTGGTCACCCCCGACGACATCGACGTCCGGCTGACCCAGAGCATCGGCCCGATGACGGCGACGTTCGCCGCCAAGGTGACCATCGTCGAGCGGGTGCCCGAGAAGCAGATCAGCTTCACCGCCACCGGCAAGACCGTTCGCGGCGCGATGGGCAACGTGCGGGCCGGCGTCAGCGTCCAGCTCGAGCCGGTGGGTGACCGCACCGTCGTCATGGTGGAGGGCGACGTCGCGCTCGCGGGTGCTCTGGGCAGCGTGGGGCAGAAGGTCGTGGCGAAGCAGGCCGGCAAGGTGACCGCCCAGTTCGCCCGCAACCTGGAGCAGGCCCTCGGCGGCGGCTCCTCGCCGGTGACCGCCACCGCTCCGGCCACCGCCACCGCGCCGGCGGTGCGGACGACCGGCAGCTCGCTGCCGCCGGTGAGCGACGCGCCGGCGCGGGATCCGTGGTCGAAGGTGGCCGCCGCGCTGAGCGCGGTGTCGGTGGCGCTGAGCATCGTCGCCCTGCGGCGCGGCCGGCGGCGGTCCCGCCGATGACCGCCGCCCTGCCCTGGGCCGCACCGGTGGTCCCCCTCGACACCGAGATCGAGGTCCTCGCCGCGGAATGGGTCAAGCCCTACGACCAGGCGCTGCACCTGATGCGCGCCCGGGACTGGCTGGTCCACCTCAACCCGGCCGCGACCGTGGAGATGCGCCTGGCGGCGATGACCCACGACATCGAGCGGATGTTCCCCGGCGGTCCCCGGCTCGACCACGCCACCATGGAGTGGGACAGCCCCTTCTACCTCTACCCGCACTCGCTGCGCTCCGCGGAGTCGGTCGGGGTGTGGCTGGGGAGCATCGGGCCGGCCGGGGCGCAGGTGAGCCTCGCCGACGTGCGCCGGCTGGTCGGCCTGCACGAGGTGGGCGGCCTGCGCGGCGCCGACGACGTCCAGGCCGGCGACTCGCTGTCGTTCCTGGAGACGCTGGCCGGGCTGACCCGGGACTGGGTGGCCAGCGGAGCCTGCTCCCGGGACAAGGCCGCCGAGAAGCTGGTCTACATGGCGGAGCGGATCCGGGTGCCCGCGGCGCAGGAGATCGCCGGCCCGTGGCTCGAGTGGGCGCTGGACCAGCTGCCCACCGCCGACTCGCCCGGGGACGTCGACCGGTGACCGACGTGGAGATCCAGGGGCAGCGGGGCGAGGTCCGGGCCAACGGGCTGCGGCACTCGGTGCTGCGCTACGGCGAGCCCGGTGCCCCGGACCTGCTGGTGCTCCCTGGCATCACCAGCCCGGCGGCCACCGCCGACTTCCTCGCCGTGCTGCTCGCCGACCTCGGCTACCGGGTGACCGTGCCCGACGTGCGCGGCCGCGGGGAGAGCGACCGGGCGCCCTCGGGCGGGTACCGGCTCGTCGACTACGCCGCGGACGTCGCCGGCCTGGTCGGCGCGCTGGACCTGCGCCGCCCGGTCGTGCTCGGCCACTCGATGGGCGCGCGGATCGCCGCGGCGTACGCGGTGCTGCACGCCCCCGACGACCACGGCCTGCTGCTGCTGGTCGACCCGCCGGTGTCCGGCCCGGGCCGCGGCCCGTACCCGACCTCCCGCGAGGCGTTCCTGCAGCAGCTGCACGAGGCGCAGGCGGGCACCGATGCCGACGCCGTCCGCCGCTTCTACCCGAACTGGCCGGAGCGAGAGCTGCGGCTGCGCGCGGAGGTGCTGGCCTCCTGCGACGAGACGGCGGTGATGGAGACCCACGAGGGCTTCGAGACCGAGGACTTCTTCGACTACTGGGCGCGGCTCACCCAGCCGGTCGTGCTGGTCCGCGGCGGCGACAGCCCCGTGGTGCCGCTGGCCGCCGTGGCCGACCTGCGGCGCGCCCAGCCCGGCATCGAGATCCACACCGTCCCGGGAGCAGGCCACATGGTGCCGTGGGACAACCTGCCCGGCTTCCTCGACGTCGTCCGACCGCACCTGCTCGCGCACGTCCCGCAGCACTGATCCCGTTACCGACAGGAGAAAGCTCATGGACCAGAACCTGTTCAACTCCATCTGCCTGGAGCAGCTGCGGCTGTCCGGCGTGCACGAGGGCGAGACCGTCGCGGTGCTCTCCCGGGGCGGCGAGCGGCCGGAGTACGCCGACGCCTTCCTGTGGGCCGCCCAGCAGCTGGGCGCGGCGACCTACCACATGCGGCTGCCCGCGCCGGGCGACGCGAAGGGCGCGTGGGCGGTCGGGGAGTCCGGGCTGGCGGAGAACCCGCTGGCCGTCGAGGCGCTCAAGGCCGCAGACATGGTCGTCGACCTGACCTTCCTGCTGTTCAGCAAGGAGCAGTTCGCCATCCAGGCCGCCGGCACCCGCATCCTCACCTGCGTCGAGCCGGCGCCGCTGCTGGCCCGGCTGATGCCCACCCGGGAGATCCGGGAGCGGGTCGAGGTCGCCTACGAGCTGCTGGCCAAGGCCAAGGTCATGCGGATCACCAGCCCCGGCGGCACCGACGTCACCTACCGGCTCGGCGTCTACCCGACGATGAGCGAGTACGGGTTCACCGACACCCCCGGGCGCTGGGACCACTGGCCGGCCGCGTTCGTGTTCACCGGCGGCGCGGACGACGGCGTGGACGGGCAGATCGTGCTCTCCCCGGGTGACGTGCTGCTGCCGTTCAACACGTACGTGCAGACCCCGGTGACGCTCACCATCGAGCAGGGCTTCATCCGCGACATCCGCGGCGGCCTGGACGCCGACCTGCTGAAGTCCTACATCGAGTCCTTCGACGACCCGCGCGGCTACGGCATGAGCCACGTCGGCTGGGGCCTCGACGAGCGCGCCCACTGGCACGGGCTCACCCAGTTCCCCGGCGGGATGGGCATGGAGCTGCGCTCCTTCTACGGCAACGTGATGTTCTCCATCGGCCCGAACAACGAGCTCGGTGGCCCGAACGACACCCCGTGCCACTTCGACATCCCGATGCGCGGCAACAGCCTCTACCTCGACGACGAGCTGATCGTCGACCGCGGCGAGCTGACCGTCCCGGCGATGCGCCCGGTCAACCGCCGGTGACCCCTGCCCCCCGCTCGGCCAGCCCTTCGACCTCCTTGGACATCCTGTGACGAGAACCGACCGCACCACCCGCCACCTCGGTGCCGAGAGCCGGAGCACGGCCGGTCGAGCGGGGGGACGGCGATGACCGCCCCCGAGCCGCTCGTCGAGCTGACCACGACCGTCAACGGCGAGGTGGTGACCGCGACCGTGCCGGCGCGGCTGCACGTCGCCGACTTCCTGCGCCAGCAGCTCGGCCTGACCGGCACGCACGTCGGCTGCGAGCAGGGCTCCTGCGGCATGTGCACGGTCGTGGTCGACGGCGAGGCGGTGAAGTCCTGCCTCATGCTGGCCTGCCAGCTCGACGGCCGCGCCGTGCAGACCGTCGAGTCCCTCGCCGTGGACGACGTGCTCAGCCCGCTGCAGCAGTGCTTCAAGGAGGAGCACGCCCTTCAGTGCGGGTTCTGCACCCCCGGCTTCCTGATGACGACGACCGCGCTGGCGCACCAGGGCGGCGACGCCCCCTCCCGCGAGCAGATCCGCGAGGAGATCGCCGGGGTGCTGTGCCGCTGCACCGGCTACGAGAACATCGTGACCGCGATCGAGCGGTACTTCGCCGAGTCCGTCGAGCGCCCGGTGGACCCGGCGGACGTCCCCGCGGGAGGTGCGCGATGACCACCGTCGAGCGCCCGGCCGCGGCCGACCGGTCCGGCCCCGTCACTCGCGGCGTCGTCGGCTCCTGGCAGCTGCGCAAGGAGGACGACCGGCTGCTGCGCGGCGACGGCCGGTTCACCGACGACGTCGAGCCGGCGCGCGTGCTGCACATGGCCGTTGGCCGGTGCCCCTACCCCCACGCCCGGATCGTGCGGGTGGACACCTCGGCCGCCGAGCGCCTCGAGGGCGTCAAGCACGTGCTCGTCGGCGCCGACGTGCGGGCCGCGACCGAGCCGCTGGGTGTCCTGCGCCCCGTGCCCGGCGCCCCGCGGCTGCCGTACTACGCGCTGGCCCAGGACGTGGCCACGCACGAGGGCCAGCCCGTGGTCAGCGTCGTCGCGACCAGCCGGCACCTCGCCGAGGACGCCCTCGAGCTGGTCGACGTCGAGTACGAGCCGCTGCCGCACGTCGTCGACGTGCTCGCCGCGCTCGAGCCGGGGGCGCCCGTCCTGCACCCCGACGTCCTGGACTCCAACCTGCTGGCGGCCAACTCCGATGGCAGCGGCGACCCCGAGGCGCGGATGCGCGAGGCGGACGTCGTCGTCGAGGGCCGTTTCCGGATCAACCGGGTGACCGCACTGCCGATGGAGACCCGTGCCGTCGTCGCGGAGTGGCGCCCCGGCGCCCGGGAGCTGACGGTGCACACCTCCACCCAGGTGCCGCACCTGATCCGCAAGCAGCTCGCCGAGTCGCTGCGGCTGCAGGAGAGCGACATCCGCGCGGTCGCCTCCGACGTCGGCGGCGGTTTCGGCCTCAAGCTCGGCGTCTTCCCCGAGGACGTGCTGGCCTGCCTGCACGCCATGGCGCTGCGCCGGCCGGTGAAGTGGACCGAGGACCGCGCCGAGCACTTCCGGAACTCCACGCACGCCCGCGAGTCGGTGCACGACTACCGGATCGCGGCCGACGCCGAGGGCCGGATCCTGGCCATGACCGACGTCTACGCCACCGACATCGGCGGCTGGAACTCCCCGTTCGGCTCGGCGCAGCTGTCCAGCGTCGTGCTCAACGGCCCCTACCGGGTCACCGACGGGTACGCCGAGCGGCGGGTCACGCTCACCAACAAGACGCCGATCGGCGCCTACCGGGGGTACGGCCAGCCGGAGGTCAACTTCGCCTACGAGCGGCTGATGGACACCCTCGCCCGCCGGCTGGACCTCGACCCGGTGGAGCTGCGCGCCAAGAACATGCTCACGCCCGCCGAGCTGCCGTGGAAGAACCCCACCGGCGCGGTCTACGACAGCGGTGACTACGAGAAGTGCCTGCGGATGGCGGCCGAGGCGATCGGCTGGGACGCCCACCGGGGCACCCCGCGCACCCCGCGGGCCGACGGCCGGATCCGCGGCATCGGCTTCTCCTCCTTCGTCGAGCGCACCGGCTACGCCAGCTCCCGCTTCCTCGCCCGCCGCGGCTCGCAGTTCGGGGCGCACGAGAGTGTGACCCTGCGGGCCAACCGCTCCGGCGGCATCGACGTCTGGACCGGTGTCTCGACCATGGGGCAGAGCGCCGAGACGGCGTTCGCCCAGGTGGTCGCCGAGGTGTTCGGCATCGGGTACGACGCCGTCAAGGTGCACGCCGGTGACACCTCGGCCTCGCCGCTCAACACGGGCGCCTTCGCCTCGCGGACGATGATCGCGGCGTCCGGGGCGCTCAAGGAGGCGGCCGAGGCGTTGGCCGCCAAGACCCTGCGGCTGGCCGCCTGGCGGCTGGAGAGCGACCCGGAACTGCTCGAGATCGCCGGGCCGGTGGTCCGCCGCTGGGACGACGCCTCGGTGTCGGTGACGCTGGCCGAGGTCTTCGGCACGGCCATCACGGGGCAGGGGATCCCGCCGGGGGAAGAGCCCGGTCTGGAGGCGACCAGCCACTTCGAGCCCGCCGACGCTGCGTACTCCTTCGGCACGGCGGCGGCGCAGGTCGCCGTGGACCCGGGGACCGGGGAGTTCGAGATCGAGCGGTTCGTGATGGTGCACGACGCCGGCACCGTCGTGAACCCCGTGGTCGTCGACGGTCAGGTCCGCGGGGCACTCGCGCAGGGCTTCGGCGCGGCGCTGACCGAGGAGTTGCGCTACGACGCGGAGACCGGGCAGCTGGTCAACGGCTCGATGGTCGACTACTTCCCGCCGACGGCGGCGGACCTGCCGCCCATCGAGCTGCTGCACACGGAGGTTCCCTCCCCGGTCACGCCGTTCGGCATCCGCGGCGTCGGCGAGGTCGGCACCATTCCGCCGGGTGCAGCCGTAGCCAACGCGATCTGCGACGCGCTGACCGAGTTCGGCGTCGAGCTGGACACGCTCCCCATCACCCCGGAGGCCGTGTGGCGTGCGCTCTCCGGACGCTCCGACGGCCAGGGCTTCGTCGAGGAGCTCACCCCCACCCGAGAAGACCTTCCTGACGGAGGAGTTGGCTACTGATGACCATCGATCCCACCACCGCGGCAGCCTGCGAGAACAGCCCGGCTCCACAGGCTCCCGGCTCCTCCCGGGTCGGCCTCATCGTGCCGAGCTCGAACACCACGATGGAGACCGAGCTGCCCGAACTCTTCCGCCGGCAGTCGGAGGCCACCGGGCACCGCTACACGTTCCACTCGGCCCGCGCGGCGATGAAGCAGGTCAACAGGGAGGAACTGCTCGCGATGGTCGGAAAGGCGGCCGAGTGCGCGACCGCCGTGTCCGACGCCGACGTGGACGTCATCGCCTACGCCTGCCTGGTCGCCGTCATGGCCCAGGGCCCCGGCGCGCACAAGGAGTCCGAGCAGGTCATCGGCGAGGCCGCCCGAGACAACGGGCACCCCGCCGACGTGGTGAGCAGCGCCGGCGCCCTGGTGCGCACCCTGCAGACCATCGGCGCCCACCGGGTGGCCATCGTGACCCCGTACATGGCGCCGCTGACCCAGATGGTCCGGGAGTACATCGAGGGTGAGGGCATCGAGGTCCTCGACGCGGTCGCCCTCGAGGTGCCGGACAACCTCGCCGTCGGCCGGCTGGACCCGGAGAACCTGCCGGACATCGCCCGAGGCCTGAAGCGAGAGGGCGCCGAGGCGATCGTCCTGTCGGCCTGCGTGCAGATGCCCTCCCTCGCCGCCGTCCAGCGGGTCGAGGACGAACTGGGGCTGCCGGTGGTCACCGCTGCGACGGCGACCACCTTCGAGGTGCTCCGAGCGCTGGGCCACCGGCCGGCCATCGGCGGAGCCGGACGTCTGCTCACGGGCGAGCTGGGCTGACTGGCAGGTTCTCGGCACCACGGTCGAGGACCGATCGGAGATGACCGACGGCGCCGTCGATGCCATGCAGGTCCTCCGTCCCTGCTCCGTCCCTGACGGAGCAGGGACGGTTGCGTGTGCTCCGAGGCGCCGGCCACAGTGGCCCCGATCCAGGCGCGGGTGAACGCGTGCACTGGCATGCAGGAGAGCTCCAGCTCGGTCGCTGCACCCTTCCACGAGTGGGGTCTCGGGGCTGGACCCGAGAACGGATCCGACCTTCGTCGAGCCCTGGCCGTCGGCCGCCGATCCGGGACCGTTCGCCGTCGTGCGTCCACCGCATCTGAGCCAGACAGGAGCCCGCGCGCAAGGGGGATCGGAAGGCGCGAGTGGAGTCCGTCGAGCCGCTGAGCAGCCAAGGCGCCGCAGAGGACCTGGCCTTCCACGCTGGCCGTGCCGGTTCGATCCCGGTCACCCGCTCCACGACGGGCGCCGTCCCTCACCCCTGCGGTGGTCCCGGTGGATCCGCCGCCAACGGCCGAGCCGGCGCCTTCACCGCGGAGCGCCGCCGCACCCGGCGAACCGGCACCAGGACCCCCGCGGCCACCACCCCGGCGACCGCCAGCCACGGCAGGGCGACGCCCAGGACGACGAGGGTCGCGCCCAGGGCCGCGACCAGGGACCGCCATCCGGTCCCCAGCCCGTCGAGGAAGCCGTCCGGTCCACCGGCCGGCGCCACGCCGACGGGCTCCAGGTGCACGTCGAGCGTCGACAGCTCCACCTGGTCGGCCAGCAGCGCGCGCCGGGACTGCAGCGACTCCAGCTGCTCCTGTCGGTCGGAGAGGGCGTTCTCGGCGGCCAGCAGGGCCTCGGTGGTGGCCGCGTTGTCCATCAGGGCCTGCAGCCGGGCCACCGAGGTCTGCAGCGCCGAGATCCGCGCGTCGAGGTCGACCGCCGTGGCGGTCACGTCGGAGCGGGAGACCGACACGCTCGCGACGTCGCCGAGGTCCTCCAGGTCGGCCAGGAGGTCGGTCAGCGCGTCCGCCGGCACCCGGACCACGAGATCGGCGGTCGCACCCCCGCCCTCGGACGCCGCCTGCTCGGTGCGCTCGTCGACCCGGCCGCCGGCGGTCTCCACCAGCTCGCTGACCTGCTGGGCCGCCTCGGCCGGGTCCTCGACGACGAGGAAGGCGGTGGCGGTCGTGACCACCTGCCGGTCGGGGTCGGTGTCTGCCGGGGCGGCCGGCGCACCCTCGGGCACCCCCGGGGAGGCGGGCTCGGGCACGACCGCGCCGCCGTCGGCACCGCTGTCGCCGCCGCCCGACTCCGCGCCGGGGCCCGTGCACCCGACGACCAGCGCCACGGTCAAGGCCGCGAAGGTGGTGCCCAGGGAGCGCCGCACGGACCGACGCTAGGCCCGCGATCCGACCCCCGACCAGCGTCGAGGCCCGATCGTGACACGGGACGCCGGCGGCCCGGACCGGGCGATCCGCCCGCCCGTCAGCCGACCGGGTCCGGCGCGTCGAGGAACTCGGTCGACATCGGGCGCAGCCACTCCAGCGGTCCAGCGCGCCGCTGCCCTCGGGCCTGAGGCGGTCGCGCCCGGCACCACCACCAGCCGCGCCTGCTGAGCAGCACGGACGAGCGCGTGCGCGCGCTAGGACGACGCGCCGGGCCCGGGGCGTCCGGTCCCGTTCCGGGTCCCGTCTCCGGGCGATTGCTCGCGGGCTTCCTTGAGCGCGTTGAGCGCGCCGACCATCGCTGCGGCCGCCATCGCGATGACGACCAGGAAGGCGCCGATGAGGACCCAGCGCTCGATGTCGAGCCGGAACCCCGACGCCGACATGCTGACGGCGATGACGACCAAGACGAGTGCCACGAGAGCACCGACGACCAGGGACCAGATGACGGTCGTTCTCATCATGTGCCTCTTCCAGGGGAACGGGTGAGGGATCCGCGGTCAGGCTCTCGCAGCAGCCGCCCGGTCGGGACGGCGGCGGAGGAACGACGACCGAGTGGCGAGTCGGTCGTGGCAGCCGGAACCGGCAACCCGACGCCGCGTCACGACGGCCACGGCTGACCCGCCCGGACGCGACGGCACAGACACCGCCCTACGCACCTCGATCCGACCACCGCAGGTCAGCCGCGACTCGTCACCTCGTACGGGGTGCCGCTGGCGTCGTACGTCGTCCACTCGCCCACGGGTTCGCCGCCGTCGAAGGAGCCGGACCGCAGCCGGGTGCCGTCGAGCCGGAACCACTCCCAGTAGCCGTGCGGCCGGCCGTCGACGACGGGACCGCGGGCCCGCAGCGAGCCGTCGCGGTGCCGCTCCTCGTGCAGGCCCTCGGTGAACTCGGTGTGCGGCACGGGGATCAGGCCGGCTCGACGGGCAGGCCGAGCCGCCGGAACAGGTCGTTGTCCAGGTCGAGGAAGCTCGAGACGTGCGCGATCCGGCCGTCGCGCACCTCGAGCACGTGCAGCGCCCACGGCTCGTGACCACCGCCTTCCCGGGGGCGGTACTGGGCGAAGGCGGGTGCGCCGTTGGCCCGGGTGGGCAGCACGCGCGAGCCCCGGCAGCCCGACCCCGGCCCGAGCATCCAGGTGCCGATGTCGGTGGCACCGCGCAGCCACATCTCGAACGGCGGCATGTGCTGGGTGGCGTCCTCGTGCAGCAGCGCCACGAAGGCCTCGATGTCGTAGCGCTCGAAGGCGTCGACGTAGCGCTCCAGCAGCTCGCGCTCGTCCACCTCCAGCGGCTGCGGGTCGACCTCGTCGCCGACGGCGGCCAGGGTGGCCCGGGCCCGCTGCAGCGCGCTGTTCACCGACGCCACCGTCGTGTCGAGCAGCTGGGCCACCTCGTCGGCCTTCCAGCGCAGCACCTCGCGCAGCAGCAGGACGGCGCGCTGCCGCGGCGGCAGGTGCTGCAGCGCGGCGACGAAGGCCAGCCGGATCGACTCCCGCTGCACCGCCTGCTCGGCGGGGTCGGCGTCGTCGGAGACGACCTGGCGGTCGAGCACCGGCTCCACCCACGCCGTCGAGGGGCGGCGGGCCGACAGCGACGCCTCCACCGGCTGCCACGGGGAGCCGGTGAGGTCCATCGGCAGGGCCCGCCGCTGCCGGCCGGACAGCTGGTCGAGGCAGACGTTGGTGGCGATCCGGTACAGCCACGAGCGCAGCGCGGAGCGGCCCTCGAAGTCGGCGAGGCCCCGCCAGGCGCGGACCATCGTCTCCTGCACCGCGTCGTCGGCGTCGAACGCCGACCCGAGCATGCGGTAGCAGTAGCCGGTCAGCTCCCGGCGGTGCTCGAGCAGCCGGGGGTCGAACTCGGTGTCGACGACGGTCACGAAGGCCTCCTCCTGCGACGGTCGCGCCAGCTCACCACAGGGGGCCGACAGAACGGGAGGGGTCAGCGCCTACTGGTAGCTGATCAGGTGTGGCCGGGGGTTGACCTGCGCGATCGTCTGCTCGGGGGTGAGCATCGGGGCGTCCTCGTCGTAGAAGTTCTTCCAGCCCCAGGACACCGCGTCGGGGTTCGTCTGCCGCAGCGCGGCCCAGGTCGCCTGCTTGTCCCCCTGCCCGCCCTGACCGTCGGCGTGGACCATGACCGCCAGCTCGTCGCGGGAGGTGTCCAGCCGCTCCCGCTCGGGGATCATCCGCACCTGGAACTGGTGCAGCACGAGCAGCTTCTGCGGGAGCTCGGCGGCGCGGGTGAGGTCGGCCAGCCAGGTGACCAGCCGGTTGACCTCGTCGACCGACACCGTCCCGATCTGGGTCAGGTGCACCTCCCCCGGCCCCAGCCGCCACTCCGGGTCCAGCGCCAGGCCCACGTGCGGCAGCTCCAGCAACGAGCGGTACTGCTCGGCCTGGGTCACGAAGTCGGTGCGGCCGGGCTGGAGGTCCAGGACGACGTAGAGGCCGGCCTCCCCCGCCGCCTCCACCCAGGGCCGCAGCTGCTCGACCGGCAGCTCGGTGGAGTAGTTGCCGTCCGGCCCGGCGACCGCCGAGGCCACGGTGGCGATCACCTCGAACGCCGGGACGACGGTGGCGTCGGGCACCAGGGGCTCGTAGGGCGCCGCGTGCGCGCGGGCCCGCTCGATCGATGCCGTCACGTCCTGCTCGCCGAGGACGCCGAGGGCGCCGGTGCCCGGGGAGCCGTACAGCGCGACGAGGAAGTGCCCCGGGAACAGCAGCTGGCCGCCGCCCGGCAGCTGCTCGCCGGTGGCCGCGGTCGCGAGCTTCCAGTCCAGGCCGTCCTCGGCCGCGTAGCCCGCTCCGAGGGCCACCACCGCCTCCGGCCGGCGCTGCGCGAGCAGGTCGACCAGGGCGGCGTCCCCGCGCGGATCGGTCGCGGCGGTGACGTGCACCGTCGCCCCGGCGGCCCGGGCGGTCGCGATGCCGGCCACCGTGGCCCCGGAGTCCGTGGCGACGACCAGCGTGTCCTCCAGCGGCGCGGCGCGCTCCACCGGGGGCAGCCGGTCGACGTCCTCGGCGGGGGTGCCGTCGTCGCCGGCGAGGAGGGCGACCGGCTGCTCGCCGTCGAGCCCGGCCACCGCCGCGGCCGCGGCGCCGTCGTCCACCTCGCGTGTCTGGCCGAGGTCCAGACCGGTGGCCGCGGCGACCGACTCCGCCGCGGCCGGGACGGCGACCACCTCGGCGGCGCCGGCGCCCTCGGCCTCCCCGACCGCGAGCACGGTGGTGGTGCCCAGGCGCTCCAGCTCGGCGGTGACGGCGTCGGCCGGCGCCCCGTCGGCGGGCTCCACCAGCAGCGGGACGCCGAGCCCGACGGCCGCCGACGCGGCCAGCAGCGTGCCGGCCTCGTCGCCGTCGCGGGCCACGACGGCGACCTCCGCGGTGTCGAACAGGGCGCGGCTGGACGAGGCCGCGGAGGCGACCGCGTCCTCGTCGGCGACGAGGGTGAGCCGGGCGTCGGGCGTCGAGGCGGCCGCCCCCACCGGCGACTCGGCCTCGGCCTCCCCCGAGGAGGTGGCACCGCTGCAGCCGGCGGCCAGCAGGACGGCGGTCAGGGCGATCGGCACTGCTGGAGCGCGCACGGGCTCCCTCCCCCGCCGGGCAGCCGCTCGCGCGGTGGCGCGACGTCATCGGCGCGCCCGGCTGTCCCCGACCCTAACGAGCGGCGGGTGCTGGACACCCGCGCCGCCACGCCAGAGCATCGACCCCGAGATGACGACCGCATCCCTGTCGGGCCAGCCCGACACCCGATCGACCGGCTGGCGGGATGGGTCCGAGCCCCGCCCGCGACCAGGCTCGACAGCATGACCGACACCGCCGTCCTGCCCACCGTGTCACCCTCGCCCGCCACCCGGACGCGCAGCGTGCTGCGGCAGCTGGGTGTGGACACCGCCTACTCGCTGGTCGCGTTCCCCGTCGCGATCGCCGCGTTCGTCGTGGTGGTCACGGGCCTGTCGGTCGGCGCCGGGCTGCTCGTCGTCTGGGTCGGCGTCGCGGTGCTGGCCGCCACGCTGGTGGCCGCCCGGGGGCTCGCGGCCGTCGAGCGGGCGTGGCTGCCCGGCGTGCTCGACCGGCCGCTGCCGAGCCCGGCCTACCGGACCGCCGAGGGCCGGGCCGTGCGCCGGCTGACCACCCCGCTGCGCGATCCGCAGTGCTGGCTGGACGCGCTGCACGCCGTCCTCCGATTCCCCTTCGCGATCCTGTCCTTCGTCGTCACCGTGACCCTCTGGGCCGGCGCGCTCGGCGGCCTCACCTACGGCCTGTGGGACTGGTCGCTGCCCAACGACCCGGACGACACCGACCTGCTGGAGCTGCTCGGCCTCGAGAGCACGGCCGGGCGGCGGATCCTGATCCACACGACCATCGGCCTGCTGTTCGCCGTCGTCCTGCCGTTCGCCGTCCGCGGGGCGGCGTTGCTGCAGGCCCAGCTCGGCCGGGCCCTGCTGACCTCCCGCGCGGCCACGCAGGCCGAGCTCGGCCGGCTGGCCGAGGGCCGCGACGCCGCGGTCGCCGCCGAGGCGGTGGCGCTGCGCCGGCTGGAGCGCGACATCCACGACGGCCCGCAGCAGCACCTCGTGCGCCTGGGCATGGACCTCTCCCGCGCCCAGCGGCAGCTCGACCGCGACCCGGCTGCCGCCCGCGAGACGATCGGCGAGGCCGCGGTCCTCGCGAAGGAGGCGCTGGAGGAGCTGCGGGCGCTGTCCCGGGGCATCGCGCCGCCGGTGCTCGCCGACCGCGGCCTGGCCGCCGCGCTGGCCGCCGTCGCGGCCCGCTCCCCGGTGCCGGTGGAGCTCGCCGTCGACCTGCCCGAGCAGCGGCTGGCGCCGGTCGTGGAGAACACCGCCTACTTCGTCGTGAGCGAGGCGCTGGCCAACGTGGCCAAGCACAGCGGGGCCACCACCTGCCAGGTCGTCGTCGTGGCCGCCGGGCCCGCGCTGCGGGTCACGGTCGAGGACGACGGCACCGGCGGCGCCGTCCTCGCCCCCGGGCACGGCCTGGCCGGTCTGGCCGACCGGCTGCGCGCGGTGGACGGCGTCCTGACCGTCGACAGCCCGCGGGGCGGGCCCACCCGGCTGGTCGCGGAGCTGCCGTGCGGGTCGTGATCGCCGACGACTCGGTGCTGCTCCGGGAGGGCCTGGTCCGGCTGCTGGAGGAGGAGGGCTGCGAGGTGGTCGCCGCCGTCGGCGACGGCCCGTCGCTGGTCCGGGCGGTGGCCGAGCACCGCCCGGACGTCGCCGTGGTCGACGTCCGGATGCCCCCGACGCACACCGACGAGGGACTGCGGGCCGCGGTCGAGGCCCGCGCCACCGTGCCCGGGACGGCGGTGCTCGTGCTCTCCCAGTACGTGGAGGTGGCCTACGCCGACGAGCTGCTCGCCGACGGCCGGGGCGGCGCCGGCTACCTGCTCAAGGACCGCGTCACCGACCTCGACTCGTTCCTCACCGCGCTCACCGACGTGGTCGGCGGTGGCACCGTGCTCGACCCGCAGGTGGTGGCGCAGCTGTTCGCCCGCCGCCGCGCCGACGACCCGGTCCGCCGGCTCACCCCCCGCGAGCGGGAGGTGCTCGGGCTGATCGCCGAGGGGCACTCCAACAGCGCGATCGCGCGGCGGCTGGTGGTCACCGAGGGCGCCGTGGAGAAGCACACCCAGCGGATCTTCGCCAAACTCGACCTCGCCCAGGACGAGGACCAGCACCGCCGGGTGATGGCGACCCTGGCCTACCTGCGCAGCTGAGCGTCGCGGGTCAGCGGTTGGCGGCGTGCGCCTCCGCGAGCAGGGCCACGACCTCGTCGTCGACGTCCGCGGGCGTGGTGAGCGCCACGCGGACCGAGCAGGCGCCGTTGCCGATGCTGCGGGCGGCCAGCAGCCGGCCCGCGGGCGCGCGGTCGGGCAGCCGCAGCCCTAGGTCGACCCGGGTGCGCGTCGACGCCTGGACGACGGCGTAGGTGCGGCGCGGGCCCACGAGGCTGACGTAGCCCTTGCGCGCCTGCACGTGCCCCTCCCCCACACCCGACGCCGCGACGAGGACCGCGTCGAGCACCGGGCGCAGCTGTGGCCGGCCGGCGTACTGGGCGTCGACCAGCTCGTCGGCGGTCGCGGTGAGGAACGCCGGGTACCCGAACCGCTCCATGACCAGCACCATCTGGCCGTACCCGGTGACGCCCCGCCCGGCCAGCCAGGCCCGCACCTCCGGCTCGGTGTCGAGCCCGGTCTCGCGGACCCGCCGCGACCACGTGGCGACGTCGTCGCCGGTGGTGGCGAGCAGCCGCTGCTCGATCCCGGTCAGCATCTCCGCCCAGCTCCGTGTGCCCGCCATGCCGCCATCATCCGGAACCCGTTCGCGCACCGTCGGCAGGGACGGGTAGACAGCTCCGGTGACCGATCCCGCCGACGGCCTGCGCCCCGCCACGCCCGCGGAGTGGCCGGCGTTCAGCCGCGCCATGCTGCACGTCTTCGGTGAGGAGGCCACCGGAGCGTTCGTCGAGTCGGTGCCGCCGCACGCCGAGCTCGACCGCTCGCTGGCGATGTGGGACGGCGACCGGGTCGTGGCCACGGCCGGCATCTACAGCCGGGAGCTCACCGTGCCCGGCGCCGTCGTCCCGTGTGCCGGGGTCACCTGGGTGACCGTCTCCCCCACCCACCGCCGGCGCGGCATCCTGGCCGCGATCATGCGCCGCCAGCTCACCGAGCTGCACGAGCAGGGCCGCGAGGCGGTGGCCGCGCTGTGGGCCGCGGAGGCGCCGATCTACGGCCGGTTCGGGTACGCCCCGGCCACCTGGAAGGGCAACCTGTCCGGCGCCGTCCGACAGCTGCAGCTGCGCCCGGACGTGGACGCGGGCGACGGCCGGGTCGACCTGGTGCCGGTCGAGGAGTACCGCCGGGCCGCCGTCGCCGTGTACGAGCGGGTGCGGCGCGCCGTGCCGGGCAACCTGGCGCGCGGCGACGTGTGGTGGGACCGCGCCCTGCGGGACGACCCCGACCAGCGGAAGGGCGCGACCGAGCGGCGGCACCTCGTGCACACCGACGTCGACGGCACCGTCACCGGCTACGCGGCCTACCGGGTCAGGAACGCGTGGACCGACGGCGGCGAACCCGACGGCACCCTCACCGTCGAGGAGGTCCGGGCCACCGGCACCCCGGCGTACGCCGCGCTCTGGCGGTTCCTGCTGGGCATCGACCTCGTCCGCACGGTCACGGCCCCCACGGCCTCGGACGACGACCCGCTGCGGTGGCTGCTCACCGACAGCCGCGCGCTGCACTCCCGGCCGGTCGACGCGCTGTGGGTGCGCCTGGTCGACGTCGGCCGCGCGCTGTCCGCCCGCCGCTACCCCACCCCGATCAACCTGGTGTTCGAGGTCCGCGACCCGTTCTGCCCGTGGAACGACGGGCGCTGGGCACTGACCGCCGGCCCGTCCGGGGGCTTCTGCGCGCGGACCGACAGCGACCCCGACCTGGTCGTGGACGTCGAGGCGCTGGCCGCGGCCTACCTGGGCGGCGTCTCGCTGGCCACCCTGCAGGCCGCCGGCCGGGTGACCGAGGTCAGTCCGGGCGCGGTCACGCTGGCGGCGACGGCGTTCCGGTGGCCGGTCAGCCCGTGGTGCCCCGACGACTTCTGAAGGGCCCTGCTGCGGGGTCCCCTCAGACGGGCTCCTCGCGGGTGGGCAGGCCCCCGGCGGGGCGGTGCCGGTTCTGCTCGTAGTCGGTGACCAGGCCGATCCGGCGGGCGTGCCGCTCGTCGCCGCTGAACGGCGTCGCGAGGAAGGTCAGCACCAGCTCGGTGGCCTCCTCGACGCTGTGCTGCCGGGCGCCGATGGAGACCACGTTGGCGTCGTTGTGCTGGCGGGCGAGCTCGGCGGTCGCGGTGTTCCACACCAGCGCGGCGCGCACGCCCGGCACCTTGTTGGCCGCGATCTGCTCGCCGTTGCCCGAGCCCCCGATGACCACACCGAGGCTGTCGGGCTCGGTGACCGTGCGCTCGCCGACCTCGAAGCAGAACGGCGGGTAGTCGTCCTGGGCGTCGTACTCGAACGCCCCGCAGTCGACGGGCTCGTGCCCGGCCTCGGTGAGCGCCTGCTTGAGGTGCTCCTTGAACTCCAGCCCGGCGTGGTCGGTGCCGACGAAGACGCGCATGGCGGCGAGTCTGTCAGGCTGCCGGGGTGGCGGTGCTGGGGGTCGACGGCTGGCGCGGCCAGTGGGTCGGCGCCCGCCTCGACGGCCGGACCGTGCAGCTGACCGTGCTCCGGACCGCCGCCGACGTCCTCGCCGTGGCGGACGTCGAGGTGGTCGGCATCGACATGCCGATCGGGCTGTCGGACGACGGCGTGCGGGCGTGCGACGTGGCGGCCCGCGAACGACTCCGCCCGTACGGCGCCACGAGCTCGGTCTTCCCCGCCCCGGTCCGCGCGGTGCTCGCCGCCCGCGGCTACGCCGACGCCCGGCGGCTGTCGGTCGAGGCGACCGGGGGCCGCTCCCTGTCGGCGCAGTCCTTCCAGCTCGTGGCGGCGATCCGCTCACTGGACGACGCGCTGGGCGAGCCGCCCGCCGACTCCGTCGTCGAGGTGCACCCCGAGCTGGCGTTCCGCGCCCTGGACGACCGGGTGCGCGACCCCAAGTCGGGTGCGCGCGGGCAGGCGCAGCGGATCCGCGCGCTGGAGCCGGTCATGGACGTGCTGGACGGGCTCTCCGACGCCCCCGCCGGCGTCCCGGTCGTCGACGCGCTGGACGCCTGCGCCGCGGCGTGGTCGGCCCGGCGGATGGCCGACGGCTCCGCGACGTGCGTGGGCGACGGCTCGCTCGACGCGCGGCACCGGCCGATGCGGATCTGCTGGTGACCTTCCGGGAGGTCGCCGACGGCGTCTTCGTCCGGCGGCACGCGTCGCTGGACCTCAACTGCGGGCTGGTCGTCGGCGACGGCGCCTGCCTGGTCGTCGACACCCGCTCCGACCTGGGCGAGGCCGCGGACCTGGCCGCCGCCGTCCGGAGGGTCACGGCGGCCCCGTGGACGGTGGTCAACACCCACGCCCACCACGATCACTGCTTCGGCAACGCGGCATTCCGCCCGGCGACGGTGTGGGGCTCGCGGGGCTGCGCCGCGGACCTCCTGGCCACCGGCGAGGCCCAGCGCGCCGCCCGGGTGGCCGAGCTGCTGGCCGACGGCGACCCGGCGGGCGCGGAGCGGGTGCGGAGCGCCCCGCTGGACCCGCCCGATGCCCTGGTCGACGACGTGGCGCACCTCGACGTCGGGGGCCGGGAGGTGGTCCTGCGCTTCCTCGGCCGCGGGCACACCGGGCACGACCTGGTGGTGGAGGTCGAGGGCGGGACCGTCTTCGCCGGTGACCTCGTGGAGGAGGGTGCCCCACCGGCGTTCGACGACGCCTTCCCCGCCGAGTGGCCGGCCACGCTGGGCCGGCTGCACGCGCTGGCCCGCGGCCCGGTGGTGCCCGGGCACGGCGCCGTCGTCGACGCCGGCTTCGTGGGCGCGCAGCGGGAGGAGCTGCTGGCGGTGCTCGCCGCCGTCCGCGCCGGCCGACTGGACGACGGCCCCTACGACGCGGCGACGATGCGGACGGCCTCGTCCCGGCCTAGGTGACCCGGCGGACGACGGACAGCGGCAGCACCCGCAACGCTGCTGCGACCGGGCGCCACGGCCACTCGGGGACGTAGGCGCGTGCCGGCTCCCGCTCGATCGCCGCGGTGAGCGCGTCGACACCGGTGTCGAGGTCGACGGTGAACGGCCCCCGGCGGCCGACGTTGATGTCGGTGGCGATGAACCCGGGCAGGAGCGTCGTCACCCGGACGCCGGTGCCCAGCAGGTCGGAGCGGATGCCCTCGGCGAGGGCGTTGAGCGCGGCCTTGCTGGCGCCGTACGCCGTCCGGGTGCCGCGCATGCCGCGGATCGAGGCGACCGAGGAGACCACCACGAGGTGGCCGCGGCCCTGCGCCCGGAACAGCTCCACCGCCGCCTCGCACTGGGCGTGGGTGCCGAGCACGTTGGTGAACAGCGTGGCCCGGTTCGCCCAGGCGGTGCCGGTGCCGACCGAGGCGCCCTTGCCGATGCCGGCGTTGGCGATGAACCGGTCGATGCCGCCGAGCTCCGCGGCCAGTTCCGGGACCACCTTCTCGACCGCGACGGCGTCGTCGACGTCGAGGGCGGCGGTGACCACGCGGATGCCGGGGTGGGCGGCGAGCAGCTCGTCGCGGAGGGCGTCGAGCCGGTCGGTGCGGCGGGCGGCGAGGGCCAGGTCGCGGCCCATCGCGGCGAACCGGCGGGCCATGCCCTCGCCGAGCCCGGAGCTCGCGCCGGTGATGAGGATGCGCTGGCGGACGGGACGCGACACGCGGTCATCCTGTCCGACGACCCGCCGTACCGGCCAAAGTGGCCACAAAGGCCGCCGTCCGGGCGGCCATCGTGGCCACTCTGGCCCGTCGGGCTTCAGCGGCGGGTGACCTCGAGGGCGTCGGCCGGGACGGAGTCCATGTCGGGCCCGGACAGGCGGGTGCGCTTGAGCTCCCAGAAGTCCGGCAGGTTGGCCAGCAGGACCGCGCCGTCGAACGCCTTGCCGGCGTCCTCCCCGGTCGGCACCTTGCTGATCACCGGGCCGAAGAAGGCCACGCCGTCGATGTGCATGACCGGCGTGCCGACGTCGTCGCCGACCGGGTCCATGCCCTCGTGGTGGCTCTTCTCCAGGGCCTCGTCGTACTCGGTGGAGGTGGCGGCCTCGGCCAGCGACGCCGGCAGCCCGACCCGCTCCAGCGCCGGGGCGATCAGCTCGTCGAGCTCGACGCCCTCGTGGTGGCGCAGCGTGCCCATCGCCGTGTAGAGGTCGCCGAGGACCTCGTCGCCGTGCTGCTGGGCCGCGGCGATGGCGACCCGGACCGGGCCGATCGCCTTCTTCATCATCTCCTGGTACTGCTCCGGCAGGTCACGGCCGCGGTTGAGCACGGCCAGGGACATGACGTGCCAGTGCAGGTCGATGTCGCGGACCTTCGCCGCCTCGAGGACCCAGCGGCTGGTGAGCCAGGCCCACGGGCACAGGGGGTCGAACCAGAAGTCGACGCGGGCCTTCACGGGCGAGCTCTGCACTGCCTCGGTCATGTCTCACTCCTCGCTGGCGAACGGTGCGCCGGATGTCTGTCCTGCCCGTCCCCAAGTCGGACGGGGTGGTGGTTGTTCCCTCAACCGGATGGCGGTCCGCCGTCGACCGGGGAGGGCCGTCGTCCCTCCGTGGGAAGCTGCCGTGCGTGGCCGTACCCAACCTGACCCGCGATGACGCCGCCCGCCGTGCCCAGCTGCTGGCGGTGGACGGCTACGACGTCCAGTTCGACCTCACCGACGGCGCCGGGCGCCCCGGCGAGCACACCTTCGGGTCGACCACCACGGTGCGGTTCACCTGCCGCGAGCCCGGCGCCGGCACCTTCATCGACCTGGTCGCCGAGCGGGTGCGCTCGGCCACCCTCAACGGGGTCGAGCTCGACGTCGCCACCTACACCGAGGAGGGCGGCCTGCCGCTGCCCGGGCTGGCCGCGGAGAACACCCTCGTCGTCGAGGCCGACTGCCGGTACTCCAACTCCGGGGAGGGGCTGCACCGCTTCGTCGACCCGGAGGACGGTCAGGTCTACCTGTACACGCACTTCGAGCCGGCCGAGGCCAAGCGCGTGTTCGCCTGCTTCGACCAGCCCGACCTCAAGGGCACCTACACGGTGCACGTGACCGCGCCGTTCGACTGGCAGGTCGTCTCCAACACCGGCGGGCGCACGGTCGACGCCGGGCCGGGCGGCTCGCAGCTGCTGCACTTCGAGCCGACCAAGCGGCTGTCGACCTACCTGCTGGCCCTCATCGCCGGGCCGTACGCGAAGGTCACCGACTCCCACGGCGGCATCCCGCTCGGGCTGTACTGCCGCGCCTCGCTGGCGAAGTACCTCGACCCGGAGGAGCTGTTCCGGGTCACCAAGCAGGGCTTCGACTTCTACCACCGGGTGTTCGACTACCCGTATCCGTTCGACAAGTACGACCAGCTGTTCGTGCCGGAGTTCAACGCCGGGGCGATGGAGAACGCCGGCGCCGTCACCATCCTCGAGGACTACGTCTTCCGGTCCAGGGCCACCCGGGCCCGCTACGAGCGGCGCGCGGAGACGGTGCTGCACGAGCTGGCCCACATGTGGTTCGGCGACCTCGTGACCATGCGCTGGTGGGACGACCTGTGGCTCAACGAGTCCTTCGCCACCTACATCTCCACCCTGTGCCAGGCCGAGGCGACCGAGTACACGACCGCGTGGACGACGTTCGCCAACACCGAGAAGGCGTGGGCCTACGCGCAGGACCAGCTGCCCTCCACCCACCCCATCGCCGCCGACATGGTCGACGTCGCGGCGGTCGAGGTGAACTTCGACGGCATCACGTACGCCAAGGGCGCCTCGGTGCTCAAGCAGCTGGTCGCCTACGTCGGCCGGGAGGAGTTCCTCCGCGGCGTGCAGCGCTACTTCCGCACGCACGAGTACGGCAACACGACCCTCGCCGACCTCCTCGACCCGCTGTCGGAGGCCACCGGCCGTGACCTGTCGGCGTGGGCCGAGCAGTGGCTGCAGACCAGCCAGGTCAACACCCTGCGGCCGGTCCTGGAGCTCACCGACGACGGCCGGTACGCCTCCTTCGCCATCGAGCAGACCGCGGTGCCCGAGCACCCGGTGCTGCGCCGGCACCGGCTCGCCGTGGGCCTCTACGACACCGGCCCGGACGGGCTGACCCGCACCACCCGGGTGGAGCTCGACGTCGACGGCGAGCGCACCGAGGTGCCGGAGCTGGTCGGGCACCCGGCCGCGGACCTCGTGCTGGTCAACGACGACGACCTCACCTACGCCAAGCTGCGGCTGGACGACCGCTCCCTGACCACGCTCAAGACGGGCATCGGCACCCTCCCCGACCCGCTGGCCCGTGCGCTGTGCTGGTCGGCGGCCTGGGACATGACCCGGGACGCCGAGCTGCCCGCCCGCGACTGGGTGGCGCTGGTGCTGGCCGGGGTCGACGCCGAGACCGAGATCAGCGTCGTCCAGTCACTGCTGGCGCGGGTGCAGACCGCCCTGGCCAGCTACGCCGACCCGCGCTGGGCCGAGACCGGCTGGCGCGCGCTGGCCGACAAGGCGCTGGCCGCGCTGGAGGCGGCCGAGCCGGGCAGCGACACCCAGCTGCAGTGGTCGCGGACCCTCGCCGGCGCGGCCCGCACCGAGGCGCACGCGGCCTACCTGCGCCGCCTGCTCGACGGCTCGCACGTCGTCGAGGGGCTGCCGGTGGACGCCGACGCCCGCTGGGCGTTCCTGAACGGGCTGGTCGCCATCGGCGCGGCCGGGGACGCCGAGATCGAGGCCGAGGAGCTCCGCGACGCGACCGCCACCGGCGCGCGCCGAGCGGCGACGGCGCGGGCGCTGCGGCCGACGGCGGAGTCGAAGGAGGAGACCTGGCAGCGGGCCTTCACCGAGGACACGATCCCGAACGCGGTGCACGAGGCGATGCTGCAGGGGTTCTGGCACCCCGCCCAGCGGGAGCTGACCGCCGGTTTCGTGGAGCGCTACTTCACCGACATCCGCCCGCTGTGGGACCGCCGTCCCGGCGAGATCGCCAAGAACGCGGTGCAGTACCTGTTCCCGCCGGTGGTCGAACTGCGCACGGTCCAGGCCGCGGACGCCTGGCTGGCCGGCGAGGACCACCCCGCCCCGCTGCGGCGGCTGGTCGCCGAGGGCCGGGACGGCATCGCCCGGGCGCTGCGGGCCCGCGAGCGGGACGCCGCCGCGAACGGCTGAGGGAGGACCGCACACGAGAGGCCCAGGACCCGGTGGGTCCTGGGCCTCTGTCGGCTGGAGTGGTCGGCCCCCTGCAGGGTCCGGCCCCGTCCCGGGCCCCACCCTGAGCTCGCGAAGGGTGGGGAGGACGGGGTCCTTCTCCGAGCGGTGGGGGGAAGGGGGTCCTCTCTCAGTGGGCGCGCAGGTACCGCGGGTGGCCGGCCTGGTCCGAGAGCTGGCGCAGCCCGTTGACGATCCCGCCGACCAGGTCGCCGGAGGCGAAGGCGTTGGTCATCGACAGCACCGCGAGCGCGCAGGCGCGGTCGGGCAGCCGGCGGGACGCGGCCGCGCCGACGACGACCTCCACGACCCGCTGCCCGGGCGAGATCGCCAGCAGCACCGACTCGGGGAGGGTGCCGCCGGAGTGCTCGAAGAGCTCCTCGGCGCGGCGCCGGGTCTGCGACCCGAGCTCGCCGACGTAGAGGGTGAACCGCAGGCCGGTCTCCCGGGAGGACATCGTCAGCGCCTCGTCCAGGCGCAGCAGCTCCCGGTAGCTGAAGATCGAGTTGGGGGACTCGGCCTCGTCGGTGCGCGTCGCCGCCGTCCCGGCGGACGTCGCCGTGTCGTGCGACGTGGCTTCCAGCGCGCGGGTCATCTCCGGCCTCCCGGGGCGTTCTCGGTGGAGGTGCAGGTGCTCATGCCGTCACCAGGTCCCGCGGGCGCCGCCGTAGGGGCGGCCGGAGGCCGACGTCCCGGCGGTCAGGGCGTGCGAGCCGTGGTGGCCGTCGCCGTGCCCGCCGGAGGCGGTGTGCGGCTCGAACCAGACGGGCTCGTGCTCCCACGGCTGCCCCGGCTTGTAGCGCGCCTTGCGGTTGCGCGCTCCGGGCAGGAACGTCAGCAGCGCCAGGACGGCGATCACGGCCAGCGGGGCCACCACGTAGACGAGGAGGGTCTCGGCGACGGTCACGGGCCACAACCTACCGTCAGCCGCCCCGCGCCTCCTGGTCAGTCCCACCCTGCGGGGTGGCGTCCCGCCCAGGGCCGTGCCGCCTCCAGCTGGGCCGAGAGCGCGATCAGCGTCGCCTCGTCGGCGGGCCGGCCCACGAGCATGCTGCCGACCGGCAGACCGCCGTCCGTCCAGTGCAGCGGGACGCTCACCGCGGGCTGGCCGGTCACGTTGAAGACGGCGGTGAACGCCGCGTAGCGCTTCTGCCGTTCGAAGTCGGCAGCGCCGTCCCCGTCGGCGTCGAACCAGCCCAGCGGGCGCGGCGTCATGGTGGTGACCGGCGCCAGCAGGACGTCGAACCGCGCGGTCGCCTGGATGAAGCGGCGGGAGAACAGCCGCAGCGCGGTGAGCGCCTCCATCGCCGACTGCGCCGACTGCGCCAGCCCGCGGGCGCGCAGCTCCCGGGTGAGCGGGCGCAGCTCCCCCGCCCGCTCGGGGGGCACCGGCAGCAGCGTCCCGGAGAGGGTCCAGGCCCGCTCGAAGGCCGCCAGCACGTCCGGCCCGAGCAGGCCGCCCGGCACGTCCTCGACGTCGTGCCCCAGCTCCTCGAGCAGGCGGGAGGCGTCGTCGAAGGCCGCCTGCACCTCCGGGTCGAGCGTGACGTCGGGCATCGGCGAGCTCAGGTGCCGGCCGATCCGCAGCCGCCCGACCGGCCGGTCGGCGTAGCCGAGGAACGTCTCCCCCGGCGGGGGCGGCGGCGCCCACGTGGCGTCCCCGGGCACCGGGCCGGCCATCGCGTCGAGCATGGCCGCGGCGTCCCGCACGGTGCGCGCGAGCGGCCCGTTGGTGCCCAGACCGGTGACGTCGCCGCCGAGGGGGGCGTTGCTGACCCGGCCCCGGCTGGGCTTGATGCCGTACAGCCCGTTGATGCTGGCCGGGATGCGGATCGACCCGCCGCCGTCGCTGCCCTGCGCGAACGGCAGCATCCCCGCGGCCACCGCCACCGCCGCACCGCCGCTGGACCCGCCGGCCAGCCGGGTGCGGTCCCAGGGACAGCGCGCCGGACCCGCCAGGACGTTGTCGGTGTAGCAGGGGAACCCGAACTCAGGTGTGTTCGTCTTGCCGACGCTGATCGTCCCGGCGGCGGCCAGGGCGGTGACCACGTGGTCGTCGACGGTCGCGACGTTGTCGGCGAAGAGCGCCGAACCGAACGTCGTCCGGACGCCGGCGGTGTTGTTGAGGTCCTTGATCGCGGTGGGGACGCCGAGCAGTGGGGGCAGCTCGCCGCCCCGGCGCAGGCGCTGCTCGGCGCGGCCGGCCGCGGCCAGCGCCCGCTCGGGGGTCACGGTGAGGAACGCCCCCAGGCCGGGGTCGAGGGCCTCGATCCGGCGCAGCGCGTGCTCGACGAGCTCGGTGGGGGTCACCTCCCCCGCCCGGACGGCGGCGGCCTGCTCGAGCGCGGTCAGGTCGTGCAGCTGCGTTCCCGGCGTCACGCCCGGCGACGCTAGCCCGGTAGACAGGACGGCGTGGACCTCTCCCGCACCGCTGCCGCGCACCTGGACGCCACGGACCCCCTGGCCGGCTTCCGCTCCCGGTTCGCCGGCGCCGGGGACGACGGCGTGCTGTACCTCGACGGCAACTCCCTCGGGCGGATGCCCCGGGAGACCCCGGCCGCCCTGGCCCGGGTCGTGGAGGATGAGTGGGCGCGGGGGCTGGTGGGCTCGTGGTCGTCGTGGATCGGCACCGCCACCCGCATCGGCGACCTCCTCGCCGAGGGGGTGCTGGGCGCTCGCCCGGGGGAGGTGCTGGTCAGCGACTCGACGTCGGTGGACCTCTACAAGCTGCTGGTCGCCGCGGCCGACGCCCGCCCGGGCCGCGACGTGCTCGTCTGCTGCGCCGACGACTTCCCCACCGACCGCTACATCGTCGCCGGGGTCGCCGCGGCGCGCGGGATGACGGTGCGCGAGGTGCCGGCCGACGTCGACGAGGGGCTGGACCCGGCCGTGCTGGCCGGGGCGCTCGACGAGCGGGTCGCCGTCGTCGTCCTCTCCGCCGTCGCCTACCGCTCCGGAGCGCTGGCCGACGTCCCCGCGGTCACCGCCGCCGCCCGGGAGGTGGGCGCGCTGGTGCTGTGGGACCTCTCCCACGCCGCCGGTGCGGTGCCGGTCGACCTCGCCGCCAACGGCGCCGACCTGGCCGTCGGCTGCACCTACAAGTACCTCAACGGCGGGCCCGGCGCCCCGGCGTTCCTGTACGTGCGGCGCGAGCTGCAGGAGCAGCTGCGCCAGCCGATCTGGGGCTGGTTCGGCCAGCGCGACCAGTTCGAGATGGGCCCGGCCTACGACCCCGTGCCCGGCATCGAGCGGTTCGGCGTCGGGACGCCGCCGGTGGTCGCCATGGCCGCGGTCGAGGTGGGGGCGCGGCTGGTCGCCGAGGCCGGGGTGGAGCGGCTGGCCGCCAAGGGCCGGGCTCTGGGCGAGCTGACCCTGGCCCTGGCCGACGCCTGGCTGGTCCCGCGCGGGATGGCGCTGGCCTCCCCCCGCGACCCGGCCCGGCGCGGCTCGCACGTCACCCTCGCCCACCCGCAGGCCTGGCAGCTCACCCAGGCCCTCGTCGACCGCGGCGTCGTGCCCGACTTCCGGGCGCCGGACCGCGTGCGGCTGGGTCCGGCGCCGCTCTACACCCGCTTCGTCGACGTGTGGGACGCGATGGACCGCCTCCGCGAGGTGCTGGCCACCGGCGCCCACGAGGGCTACCCCGTGGAGCGCGCCCGCGTCACCTGATCAGGCCTGTGCGACCACGACGAAGTTCTCCGTCGCGGCGCGCCCGTCGGCCCGCTGGAAGCAGGTGATGAGCACCAGCCGGCCCGGCACCGCCCGCCAGACCTCGTCGGCCGCGGCGAGCTCTCCCTTCGCGTAGCGGGCGGTGCTCTGCACGGTGTAGCTGACCGTGCCGTCCGGTGTCCGGACGTCGACGACGTCGCCCGGACCGACCGCGCCCCGCCGGTGGTCGGCGGTCAGCAGCGGGCCGAAGCCGTCGTCCCCGCGGCCGGCCGAGTGGGCCGCGATGTAGAGGGTGTTGTCGGCCTGCTCGGCGCTGGCCACCGGCGCGCCGTAGGGCTCGATCCAGTAGGCGGCGGTCAGCGTCGGTGGGTCGATCACCCCGCGCTCCGGCGTGAGGGGCAGCAGCGGGAGGTCCAGGCCCACGGAGTCGATCGCCACGTGCACCGACGACGACGGCGTGGCCCGCGCGGTCGGCGTCGGGCTCGGCGAGGGGCTCTCCGATGGTGCCGCCGCCGTCGCTACGGCCGTCGCGGACGCCGACGGCGTGGTCGATCCGGTCGCCGGGCCCGAGTGCAGCCCGACGCCCAGGACCAGCACCCCGGTGACGCCGAGCGCGGCGGCCCCCGAGAGAGCCGCCGCGCGCCGGGTCGGTCGGGTCAGCCGCGGCACGTCACTCCCCGGCGGCGCGGCGCCCGGGGCGCAGGACGGCCGCGGTGGCCAGGCCGGCGGCGACGACCATGCCGCCACCGAGGACGACCACCGGGGAGACGTCGGTGCCGGCGGCGGGCTCGACCCAGCCGGTCTCCGAGCGCAGGCCCTGGTTCTGCGACGGGGTCACCGGAGCCGCCGTCACCGGAGCGGCCGTGACCTCGATGTCGAAGCTGGTGACCGACAGCTCGGAGGGATTGGTCGTGCCTGCGCCCGGGAGCCGGCTGGGCACGCCGAGCAGCACCTCCAGGTGGTAGCGACCGGCCGCGAGGCCCGCCGGGAGCGTGACGGTCAGCCCCTCCGGGCCGAGCTGCGTCCGGTGCTCGAACTCGGCAGACACGCCGCCGTGGGCGTCCCGGGTCTGCAGGGAGGTCCACACGAACGGGGACTGCGGGTCCCCGAGTCCGAGGGCCCGCAGACGCGAGCCGGACGGAACGGGCAGCGACAGGTCCGAGCCGGCGACCACGGTGGCCGTCACGCACGGGGTGGACGCGCCGGCCGGGCACCCGAGCGCCGCGGTGGCGACCAGCTGCGGGACGGCGTACTGGAGGAAGCCGGGGACCGTGCCCGTGAACCGGTACTGATAGCTCAGCGGGTCGATGAACGTGATCCCGGCGCCTACGCCCGTGGCCGGCGTGATGCCGGCGAAGGACAACCTCGCGTAGGGGCCGTTGACACCGTCATCGGCCGGCATCACGACGTCGTACCAGCCGTCGCCGAGGGCGGTCACGACCAGCTGGTCTGCCGGCAGCGCGGCGCCGGTGGAGTAGCTCCGCGTGGGGACGGCACCCGGTGCCGGCATGAGGTCGAGCGAGGCCACCATGGCACTGGCGTCGACCTGCTGGGGCAGGTGCAGGCGCGCCGACCCGGTGTAGGCCATGTCGACGAACCGGGTCTCGGGGTCGGCGTACGGGACGAAACCGGGGTGCTCGCCCACGTTCTCCTTGGGGCGGAGGCTCAGCTCCACCTCTGCCGGGTCCAGGGACACGGTCACGGGGGCGGGGGGGGGGGGGGGGGGGGGGGGGGGGGGGGGGGGGGGGGGGGGGGCCCCGGCCCCGCCCGCCCCCCCCCCGCCCACACCCCCCCCCCCCCCCCCCCCCCCCCCGCCCCCCCCCCCCCCCCCCCCGCCCCCCCCCCCCCCCCCCCCCCCCCCCCCCCCCCCCCCCGGAGCGGCCAAGCCGAGGAACGTGAGACCGACCAGGCCGAGCACCCCGAGCCGCGCGGCGGTGCGACGCCGGGGAGTGGTGCGGAGGGACATGCGCGGCAGCGCCTTCCGGGTCAGTGGCGCTCACCGCGCCGGTGATCCGGAACGTATCGGTCCTCGTGTGCGCTCTGGCGAAGAAGCACGCCAATGTCACGCGTGTGGGCAATGAGGCTGTGGAGCACTGCCGAGGCAGCGACGATCCGCCCGCTGCCAGACATCGACAGTTGCCAACTGTGGGCGCCTGCGGCGGCATACACCACCAAGCCGGTCAGTCGGGGTCGGGGACGCCGATCGGGTTGCGCTCCGGCCACAACCCGGCCGCCAGGACGGCGCGGCGGACCGGCCCCAGCAGCTCGGCCAGCCGGTCGCAGTGCGGGTCGCCCAGTTCCCGCCAGGGGCCCAGGGCCAGCCGGTCGGTGTCGGCCTCGACCGTGGCGACGATCGCGGCCCCCTCGGCGGTGAGCTCCTCCCCCGCCAGCCAGCCGCGGCCGGCCAGGTGGTCCGCGGCGGCGTCCCACGCCTCGGCGTCCCAGCCGCGGGCGCGCATGAGCCACTCCTTCTCCGTCCGACCCGCCGCGGCCGCCAGGACGTGTGCCCCCACCCCGGAGATCTCCCGCTGCAGCAGCGCGGCGTTGTGCCCGTCGCCCCGGTGCTCCCGCAGCGTGGTGAGCGCCTGCCACACCGCCAGGTGCGGCTCCTCCGGCAGCGGCAGGCCCGCGTTGGCCGCGGCCAGCGGGCGACCGGGCAGGTCGACGGCCCGCGCGGCGGCGGTGAGCAGACCCGCCGCCTCGAGGGCCTCCGCCGAGCCCGGCCAGTCGGCGCCGAGCACCCGCCGGACGGCGGCGTCCACCCCCGCCAGCCGGGCCTCCAGCGCCCGCGCCGGGGTCACCGACCGCCAGACGGCCGGCACCCGGCGGGCCACGAACGACGGCGCGAAGTTGTAGAAGGTCGCCGTCACGACCTCGGGTCCGGCCGGGCCCAGCGGGGCGGCGCGCAGCGCGAAGTAGGTCGACCAGAACCCGTCCAGTCCGGCGGCCTCGGCGGCCGACCGGCACTCGTCGGCGAAGTAGGTGAGCGCGTGGTACGGCTCGCCGAGCGCCCACAACCGCCGCGCCGTCGCCGGCGAGGTCATGCACTGACGCTCTCGGGCACGCCCAGCCACTCCCGCCAGCGCGGGTCGACGGTGCGGGCGCCGAGCAGCCGCCAGGCCGCGCCGCTGGGCGTCCGCGGCGGGTGGGGCAGCTTCCACCCCAGCTCCGCCAGCGACCGGTCGGCCTTGGTGTGGTTGCAGCGTCGGCACGCCGCGACCACGTTGTCCCAGGTGTGGGTACCGCCGCGGCTGCGGGGGACGACGTGGTCGATGCTCGTCGCCGAGGACCCGCAGTACACGCAGGTGGAGCCGTCGCGGGTGAACACCGCCCGCCGGGACAGCGGCACCTGCGCCGGGTAGGGCACCCGCACGTAGCGGGTCAGCCGCACCACCACGGGTACCGGGAGGGTCACCGACTCCGAGTGCACCTCCTCCGGCGAGCAGTCGACGGAGACGGCCTTGTCGGCGAGCACGAGCACGATGGCGCGGCGGCTGGAGACGACGCACAGCGGCTCGTACGTGGCGTTGAGCAACAGCGTCGCGGCGCTGGTCGCCCGCGCGGGGGCAGGCGGCGCCGGTGGGGAGTGGGGGTCGCGCCGCGGACCTGGATGGCCTGCGGACGACCCGTGGTGAGGACGCGGCACGGGGCACCTCCGAGCGCCCGGGGCCGCGCGCCGGGTGCAGTGCGACCCGTGGGCTCCCCCATTCTGGCCTGGACCGGGGCCTGCGCGCCTTCGGGGAGCGACGGCGGCCTCGTTACCGTGGCGCGGGTGCGCTATCCCGAAGCCCCCCGGCTCGACCTCGTCGAGCACCTGCACGGACACGCCGTCGCCGATCCGTACCGCTGGCTCGAGGACCCGGCCGACCCGCGGACGGTCGAGTGGACCCGCGCCCAGGACGCGCTGACCGCGGAGGCCCTGGCCGCACTGCCGCTGCGCGACCGGTTCGCCGCGCGCCTGGAGGAGCTGGTCCACGCCGGCGCCGTCGGCGTCCCGGTGTGGCGCGCGGGCCGCGCCTTCTCCACCCGGCGCGACCCCGGGCAGGAGCACGCCGTCCTGCGCATGCGCGAGCCCGACGGCACCGAGCGGGTGCTCGTCGACCCGATGGCCGTCGACCCGTCCGGCACCACCACCCTCGACGCGTGGTCACCCTCGTGGGAGGGCGACCGGCTGGCCTACCAGCTGTCCACCGGCGGCGACGAGGAGTCGCGGCTGTACGTGCTCGACGTCGCCACGGGCGAGCAGCTCGACGGGCCGGTCGACCGCTGCCGGTACTCCCCCGTGGCCTGGCTGCCCGGCGGCGAGGAGCTGTTCTACGTCCGCCGGCTCGCGCCCGATCTCGTGCCCGCCGGCGAGGAGCAGTTCCACCGCCGGGTGTGGCGCCACCGCGTCGGCACCGACCCGGACGGCGACGTCCTGGTGCACGGCGAGGGCAGCGACCCCTCGACCTACTTCGGGGCGCGCACCAGCCGCGACGGCCGGTGGCTGGTCGTCTCCGCCTCCGTCGGCACCGCCCCGCGGGACGACGTGTGGCTGGCCGACCTCACCGCGGACGGCGTCCTGCGCGAGCTCCAGGTCGGCGTCGACGCCCAGACCGCGGCCTGGGTGGCGCGCGACGGCCGGCTGTGGCTGATGAGCGACCGCGGCACCCCGCGCTGGCGCCTGGCGGTCGCCGACCCGGCCGATCCGTCCACCTGGGCACCGGAGGCGTGGCGGGACGTCGTCCCGCAGCAGGCGGACGGCGTCCTCACCGACGTGGCCCTCGTCGACGGCCCGGACGGCGGCCTGCAGGTGCTCGCCGTGCACTCGGTCGACGCCACGGACCGGCTGTCGGTGTGGGCCGGGGACGGCTCCGGCCGGGTGGCCGAGGTGTCCGACCTGGCCCCGGGCAGCGTGTCCGGGGTGAGCGCGCCGCCGGAGGGCGGCACCACCGCGTGGGTGGGCTTCACCGACCACGCCACCCCGCCGTCGGTGCTGCGCTGGGACGCCGCCGAGCCGACCGCCCTGACCGGGTGGGAGCAGGCGCCGGTGGCCGGCGAGGTGCCGCAGGTGCGGGTGGTGGAGACCCACGCGACCTCCGCCGACGGGACGCCGGTCCACCTGTTCGTGCTGTCCGGGAGCGGCGCCCCCGACACCCCGCGCCCGGCGGTGCTCTACGGCTACGGCGGCTTCAACGTCGCCCTCACCCCCTCCTACACGGCGCAGGCGCTGGCCTGGGTGGCGGCCGGGGGCGTGTGGGCGGTGGCCAACCTGCGCGGCGGCTCCGAGCACGGCGAGGAGTGGCACCGCGCCGGCATGCGCGAGCGCAAGCAGAACGTCTTCGACGACTTCGCCGCGGCCGGGGAGCACCTGGTGGCCCAGGGGTGGACGTCGCACGCACAGCTCGCGGTGATGGGCGGCTCCAACGGCGGCCTGCTGGTCGGGGCGACCCTCACCCAGCGGCCCGACCTCGCGGCGGCCGTCGTCTGCAGCGCGCCGCTGCTGGACATGGTCCGCTACGAGCGCTTCGGCCTGGGCCGCACCTGGAACGACGAGTACGGCTCCGCCGAGGACCCGACCGAGCTGGGCTGGCTGCTGGGCTACTCGCCCTACCACCGGGTGGTGGAGGGCACCGCCTACCCGGCGGTGCTGTTCACGACGTTCGAGTCCGACACCCGGGTCGACCCACTGCACGCCCGCAAGCTCGCGGCGGCGCTGCAGCACGCGACCACCGCGCCGGCGCCGGTGCTGCTGCGCCGGGAGACCGAGGTGGGCCACGGCGCCCGCGCGGTCAGCCGCACCGTGGGGCTGGCCGCCGACCAGCTGGCGTTCCTCGCCGCGCACACCGGGCTGGGCTCCGCGGCGGGGTGAGCCCGGAGGCGGGCAACGACATCCGGGGCGCCTCGGACGCGCACCGGGCCGGGAGTCTTGCGGTGTCGTGCCTGCTCTCGCGGTCGCGCAGTGCCGCACGAGCACGGAGAACGCCGCGAGAGCCGGCCTGACCGGCTGAACGGGACCGGGCCCCGCCCCCCTCCTGAGCGGAGAGGGACGGGGCCCGGCGTCCCCTGCGGGGTTCAGTTCTCGAAGTAGAGCTCGTCCAGCTCGACGTCGCCCTCGATGATGCCGTCCTGCTCACCGAGCTGGAGCAGCAGCTCGACCGACTCCCGGTTGATCTCGCTCTGGAACGTCGGCAGCGTCAGTTCCTGGGCGACCTCCGGCGCGATCTGGGTGTACTCGCCGAGCACCTCGCGGACCTGGTCGGGGTTGGCCTGGGCGTACTCCTGCGCCTCGACCATCGCCTCGGCGAAGGACTCGACGACGTCGGGGTTCTCCGCCGCGTACTGGTCGGAGGTGAAGTACCCGGCCACCGTCAGGTCGTCGTCGGTCTCGACGTACGGGAAGGAGACCCGGCGCAGGCCCGCGGCCTCACCGGCGGTCGCGGTCGGCTCGACGGCGAACGCGGCGTCGACCTGGCCGGTGGTCACCGCGGCCACCATGTCGGGGAAGGGGATCTCGACGAACTCGATGGTCGTCGGGTCGCCGCCGGCCTGCCGCACGCTCTCGCGGACGACGGTGTCGCTGATGTTGTTGATCGAGTTGATCGCCACCCGCAGGCCCGGCAGGTCCGCCGCGCTCTGGACGGGGCTGTCGGCCGGGACGACGACGGCGGCGAAGTCGTCCTCGAGGTTGCCGGTCGCGCCCGGGCCTGGGGCGACCAGGGCCAGCGGGACTCCGCGCCCGGTCGCCTGCAGGAGGCTGGTGATGTTGGAGAAGCCGAACTGGGCCTCCCCGTTGACGACGGCCGGCACGATCGCCGCGCCACCCTGCGCGAGGAAGGGCTCGACCTCCAGGCCGGCCTCCTCGAAGATCCCCTGCTGGATGCCGAGGTAGAGCGGGGCCACGTCGACGATCGGGATGGCACCCACGCGGATCGAGGTCAGGCCGCCACCCTCGCCCCCACCCCCGCCGGCGGACTCCTCGTCGCCGCCTCCACACGCGGCCAGCACCACGGTGCTGGCGAGGGTGAGGCTGATCAAGGTACGACGCACTGGTCCTCCAGGAACTGGCTGTTGCAGGTCGGGGCGCGTGTTCTCCGCGTCCCCGACGGATGGTCGGCGGCGGACGCTAGGTGGTCGTCCAGAGCACGTCAACACGCGCGCCGGGGCCTTTACCGCTTCGTGCCCGCTCCGGTACCGGACCGTGGCCGCAGGGGCAGGGACGGGGCGATCGGCGGCGTGGGAGGCTCGGGAGTGATCCCCTTTCGGGCGGGGAACCTGAGAGTATTTCCGTGATGACTGCTTCACCCTCCGTACTCGCTGCTGCCGACGACGGCCTGACCGGGTCCGTCCCCGACTGCGCCGACTACTGGCTCTGCCAGCAGGTCTACGACTGGTTCGGGATGGACTGGCTGGCGGAGAACGCGCAGGCCCTGATCGCCAAGCCGACGAAGATCCTGCTGATCGTCGTCCTCGCCACGCTGGTCCGGTACCTGGCCCACCGCGCGATCCGCCGGCTGACCGAGCGAACCGCGACCGGCGCCGTCCCCTCGATCCTGCGAGGACGGCGTGCCCGCGCCACGGCGCAGGGCGACGCCGTCCTCGACCAGCTCGCCGCCCGCCGCACACAGCGGGCCGAGGCCATCGGCTCGGCGCTGCGCTCGTTCGCCTCGATCGTGGTGCTCGGCATCGCCGTGGTGCTCGTGCTCGGCGAGCTCGGCATCAACCTGGCGCCGATCCTCGCCAGCGCCGGCGTGGTCGGCGTCGCGCTGGGGTTCGGTGCGCAGAACCTGGTGAAGGACTTCATCGCCGGGATCGGCATCATCCTGGAGGACCAGTACGGCGTCGGCGACGTCGTCGACCTGGGTGAGGCCAGCGGCACCGTCGAGGCGGTCGGGCTGCGCATCACCCGGTTGCGCGACGTGAACGGCGTGGTCTGGTACGCCCGCAACGGCGAGATCCTTCGGGTGGGCAACAAGAGCCAGGGTTACGCACAGGTGGTCATCGACATGCCGGTCGCCCACGACACCGACCTGGAGCGGTGCCGGACGATCATGCAGGAGGTGGCCGACGAGATGTACGCCGAGGAGGAGTGGGCCCCCGCGCTGCTGGCGGCGCCGGAGTCCCTCGGCGTCGAGCAGATCACCTCGGAGGGCGTCTTCATGCGGCTGCAGGTGCGCAGCACCAACGCCGACCAGTGGCGGGTCGGGCGCGAGCTGCGCATGCGGCTCAAGGAGCGCTTCGTCGCCGAGGGCATCCGCACCCCGCTGCCGCTGCTCAGCGCGGCGTCCGGCGCCGGGGCAGGAGCCCGCTGAGCGGGGGTGCGCCGGCGGGCCCGAGCCCGGCCGGCGCGACGCGCACGCGCCCGGCGACCTTCCGTGAGGTCTTCGCCGTGCGGGAGTTCCGGCCGCTCGCCGGCAGCTACCTGCTGTCCACGATCGGCGACGAGCTCGCCCGCGTCGCGCTGACCGTCCTGGTCTACCAGCGCACCTCCTCCCCGCTGCTCTCGGCGATCACCTTCGGCATCAGCTACCTGCCGTGGCTGGTCGGCGGCCCGCTGCTGTCGACGCTGGCCGACCGGCTGCCCCGCCACCGGGTCCTGATCACCGCCGACGTCGCCCGCGCCCTGCTCGTCACCGGCATGGCGGTCCCCGGCACGCCGCTCGGGGTGCTGCTGGCCCTCCTGCTGCTGGTCGCGCTGTGCGCGCCCCCGTTCGAGTCGGCCCGCTCGGCCCTGATGGCCGACGTGCTCGACGGCGACCGGTACGCGGTCGCCACCTCGCTGACCAACATCGGTTCCCAGGTCGCCCAGATGGCCGGGTTCCTGCTCGGCGGGGTCCTGGTGGCGCTGCTGAGCCCCTCGGCGGTGCTGCTGCTCGACGCCGCCACCTTCGTGCTGTCGGCGTGCTGGCTGAAGGCCCGCCTGCGGCCCCGCCCCGCCCCGGACGACGGGCGGGCGGGCGAGCCGCGATCGGTGTGGCGGGGCACGGGTGAGGGGCTGCGGCTGATCGCGCGCACCCCGCGGCTGCGGGCGATCATCGCCCTCACCTGGGTGGGCACCCTGTTCGCCAACGCGCCCGAGGGCATCGCCACCCCGCTGGCCGACGAGCTCGGGCAGGGCGCCACGCAGGTGGGTCTGCTGCTCGCGGCCAACCCGCTGGGCGTCACCGTCGGCGGGCTGCTGGTCGCCCGGGCCCTCACCCAGGAGCGCCGCGAACGGCTGGTGCCGACCCTGGTGCTGCTGTCCCTGGTGCCGGTGCTGCTGGCCGGGCTGGTCGCCGTCTGGGCCGGCCCGGGCCGCGGGGCCTACGCGGTCGTGGTCGCGCTGACGTTCGTGGCCGGCCTCGGCGCGGCCTGGGTGATCCCGCTCAACGTCGCGTTCGTGCAGGCCGTGCCCGCGGCCTACCGCGGCCGCGCCTTCGGGGTGGCGGCCAGCGGGCTGTACGGCGTCCAGGGGCTCGGGGTGCTGGTCGCCGGCCTCGCGGCCGAGGGGCTGCCGGCCGGTGGCGTGTGGGCGCTGCTCGGCGCGGTCGGCCTGCTCGCCGTCGTCCCGCCGCTGGTCGCCTACCGACGTACGCAGGGTCACGTGGCAGCAGGCGCCGAGCCTGCGGGACGATCGGTGGCATGAGCCAGTCCAGCCGGTCCCTGCCCTCGGCACGGACGTTCTACGACGAGGTCGGCGGCGAGCCGACCTTCCGGCGGCTGGTGGCCCGCTTCTACGCCGGGGTGCGCACCGACCCGGTGCTGGCGCCGCTCTACCCGCAGGACGACTGGGAGGGCGCCGAGACCCGGCTGCGCGGGTTCCTCGAGCAGTACTGGGGCGGGCCGACGACGTACTCCGAGCAGCGCGGGCACCCGCGGCTGCGCATGCGCCACGCGCCGTTCGCGATCGGCCCCGCCGAGCGCGACGCCTGGCTGGCACACATGCGCGACGCCGTCGACTCCCTGGAGCTGTCCGCCGAGCACGACGCCACGCTGTGGGGCTACCTGGAGATGGCTGCCCGCAGCATGCAGAACCGCTGGCCCGACGACGCGCCCGGCACCCTCTCCACCGTCTGAACAAGGGCCCCGTCCTCACGCCTCGCAGGCTCGGCGCGAGCCTCTGGACGGGGCCGAACGCCCGCACACCCCGAGGAGCCCGGTGCTGTCCCCTTCCGCTGCCCGCACGACCGGCGCCGACTGGTGGCGCGACGCGGTCTTCTACCAGGTCTACATCCGCAGCTTCGCCGACGGGAACGGCGACGGCGTGGGTGACCTCGCCGGCATCCGCGCCCGGCTGCCGCACCTGGTGGAGCTCGGCGTCGACGCGCTGTGGATCACGCCGTTCTACCCCTCCCCCATGGCCGACCACGGGTACGACGTGGCCGACCCCCGCGACGTCGAGCCGGTCTTCGGCGACCTCACCGAGTTCGACGCGCTCCTGGCCGAGGCCCACGCCGCCGGCATCCGGGTGACCGTCGACCTGGTGCCCAACCACAGCTCGCACCAGCACGAGTGGTTCCGGGCGGCCCTGGCCGCGGCGCCCGGCTCTCCCGAGCGGGCGCGGTACCTCTTCCGCGACGGCCGCGGCCCGGACGGCGCCGAGCCCCCCAACAACTGGCCCTCGGTGTTCGGCGGGCCGTCGTGGACGCGGGTGCCCGGCGGCCAGTGGTACCTGCACCTGTTCGCCCCGGAGCAGCCGGACCTGGACTTCACCAACCCCGAGGTCGTGGCCGACCTCGAGGCGACGATGCGCTTCTGGCTGGCCCGCGGCGTCGACGGCTTCCGGATCGACGTCGCGCACGGCATGGCCAAGCCCGCCGGGCTGCCGGACATGGAGCCGATGGAGGACACCGGCCTGCTCGACGACCACGGCCCCGGCGACCGCCGCTTCGACGACGACGGCGTCCACGAGGTGCACCGTCGGATCCGGGCGGTGCTCGACGAGCACCCCGGCACGATGGCCGTCGGCGAGGTGTGGGTCTCCGACGACGACCGGCTGGCGCAGTACCTGCGCCCCGACGAGCTGCAGCTGGCCTTCAACTTCAAGCTGCTCACCGCCGACTGGGACGTCGACGAGCTGCGCGACGCCGTCGTCCACTCGCTGGCCACCGTGGCGGGCACCCCCGCGCCGGCCTGCTGGGTGCTGTCCAACCACGACCGGCCGCGGCACGTCACCCGCTACGGCGGCGGGGAGGTGGGCACCCGGCGGGCCCGGGCGGCGGCGCTGCTGCAGCTGGCCCTGCCGGGCGCGGCCTACGTCTACAACGGCGACGAGCTCGGCATGCCCGACGTCGACCTGCCCGACGAGGCGCTGCAGGACCCGATCTGGGAGCGCTCCGGCCACGCCGAGCGCGGCCGCGACGCCTGCCGCATCCCGGTGCCGTGGTCGGGCACCGAGCCCGCGTACGGGTTCTCCTCCCGCCGCGAGACCTGGCTGCCCATGCCGGAGGGCTGGGGCCCGCTCACCGCGGAGGCGCAGGCCGCCGACCCGGGCTCGATGCTGTCGCTGTACCGGTCCGCGCTCGCGCTGCGGCGGACGTCGCCGGCGCTGCGCGGCGAGTCCCTGGAGTGGCTGCCCGCACCGGCGGGCTGCCTGGCGTTCCGCCGTCCCGGTGGGCTGGTGTGCCTGGTCAACGTCTCCGGGGAGGCCGTGCCGCTGCCCGAGGGCGAGGTGCTGCTGGCCAGCGCCGACGTGACCGGCGGCGTCGTCCCCGCCGACACCGCGGTGTGGCTGCGGGCCTGAGCCGGACGCGCCCGGAGGGCCTCCCGGACGCCGCGGTTCGGGAGGCGCCACCCCCGTGCGCGGGTAGCATCGGACCCGTGACGGGGCGTCGCGGGGGACGCTGAGACGACGATCGACCGACCCCGTGGTCGGGGACCACTGCGGGGGGAGGCCGCCCGTCCATGACGCTGCTCGAGGTCGAGGGCCTGACCAAGTCCTTCGGCGGCAGGCGGGTCCTGCGGGAGGTCTCCTTCCGCATCGCCGAGGGCGAGATCGTCGGGCTCGTCGGCACCAACGGCGCGGGCAAGTCCACCCTCGGTGACATCGTCTCCGGGATCACCGCGGCCGACGCCGGGACGATGACGCTGGACGGCTCCCCCTACGCCCCCCTGTCGGCGGACGACGCCCGCCACGTCGGGGTCGGGGTCGTCGAGCAGCTGGTGCGGATCGACCCGGGGCTCACCCTCGCCCAGGCCGTGTTCCGGGGTACGTCGCACGCCGGGCGCCCGCAGGCCGAGCTGCGCGAGCAGGCACGGGTGCTGCTCGCCGAGGTCGACCTCGACGCCGACCCGGACACCCTCGTCGGGGACCTGCCCCACTTCGTGCACCCCCTGGTGGAGACCGCCCGCGTGCTCGCCGAGGACACCCGGCTGGTCGTGCTCGACGAGGTGTCGGCGGTCCTGCTGCCCTCGGAGGTCACCCGGCTGCACGCGGTCGCCGGCCGGCTGAGCCGACAGGGCCGGGGCGTGCTCTACATCAGCCACCGGCTGCCCGAGATGCTCGAGGTGGTCGACCGGGTGCTGGTGCTGCGCGAGGGCCGGATCGCGCTGGACTGCCCGAGCGCTTCCCTCGACCCCGTGCGGCTGGCCGCCGAGACGGTGGGCGGGCCGGTGTCCCTGCCGGTGCGCCGTGAGCCGGCGGTCGTCCCACTCTCCCCGCTCTCCCCGCCCGAGGAGGCCCCGGCCCCGCGGCCGGCCCGCCCGGCGCCCTCCGAGGAGGTGGCCCTGTCGGTCCGCAACCTGCGGGTTCCGGGACGGGTCGAGGGGGTGGACCTCCTGCTGCGCCGGGGCGAGGTCGTCGGCCTGACGGGACACCGCACGTCCGGCGTCCGGGAGATCGCCGGCGCCCTCACCGGCGAGCTGCCCGCGCTCAGCGACGAGGCCGTGCTGCACGGGGAGCCGCGCTCGCTGGACCCCTCGGCGGAGGACGCCGCCCTGCGGCTGCCCGCGTACCGGCCGGACGACGACGCCTACGGGGTCGATCCCGGCGAGACGATCGCCCGCACCCTCACCGACGAGCCGTGGGGCGCGCTCACCGACCTGCGCAAGGAGATCGCGTCGCTGCGGAGGGTCATCAGGACCGTCCACCGGCTCGACGTCAAGACGCTGAGCATCCGGACGTCCGTCGGCGCGCTGTCCGGCGGCGACCAGCACAAGCTCGCGCTGGCCCGCTGGATGGCCTCGGCCCGGGACGTCGTCGTGCTGCACGAGCCGGCCCGCGGTCTGGACGTCCGGGCCCGCCAGCAGGTGCGCCAACTGATCGACGAGGCGACCGCGCACGGCACCTCGGTCGTCGTGGTGTCGGTGGACCCCGACGAGCTGGCCGACTTCTGCGACCGGGTCGGCATCGTGGCCGACGGCCGCGTCGCCCGCTGGATCGACACCGGCGAGCTCGCCGTCGACGCCGTGCGGGAGCGGATCGTCGAGGCCGCCACCGCCGCCGCCTGAGGCGCGGCGGGGGGGGGGGGGGGGGGGGGGGGGGGGGGGGGGGGGGGGGGGGGGGGGGGGGGGGGGGGGGGGGGGGGGGGGGGGGGGGGGGGGGGGCGGGGGGG